>JAXHTN010000266.1:0-2485 GCA_034190145.1 Halobacteriota archaeon
AGGTTTGGTCTCGCCGGATACATTCATAGTTGACAAAGTATCAGGTAAAGTCCTTGAGAAGAAGACTGGGACTAAAGAGAGCTCGATATGGCTGTCACCTAATGGTGGAACTACAGAGGATACATCTAAAAGAGGTGATACTCTCAGCCTCACAGATGAAGATCTTCAGAGACTAACAGATATGCTTGTCAGGGTTGAGGACTATTACAATAGGCCGATAGATATTGAATGGGCCTTTTCTGATGGAAGATTGTACCTACTACAGGCTCGTCCGATCACTGCTTATATACCGCTACCCGAAGAGATGATAACTGAGCCAGGGGTGCAAAAGTACCTCTATTACGACCACACGTTACTGGATATCCATGATGCACTCAGCGTTTTGGGGACTGATTTTTTCAGAGTTGAGAATATTGAATTCACAAGGTGTCTCATGGGTACGGAAAATGTCTTCGGTGCAAAGGATGGTATATTTATCACACTCGAAGGTCGAGGATACGCCAATATCTCGAATATGATCAAACTGATGGGCAAGAAGAGATCGATTGAGCTTTGGGGGATGCAGGATGCGATCTTCTCAGATGTACTAAAGAATAGCGATCTGTCGGAGTATATCCCAAAGAAGCTCCCAAAGAGACTCCGGGGGGTTATGGTAAAAACACTCCTCAGCAACATTGGATTGATTGTTAACATGGCAAAAGCTTCTATAAACCCCAAAAGATACCATGAAACTTTTATTTTAGAAAAGGATCAACTGATGGAGTATTTAGAGGGGATTGAGAAAGATAAAAATGAAAATATTTTGGTTAAAGATTTCTTATTGGGTCTCGTTTCAAAATTGGCCCCCTTTATAACCTTGAGGGCAATGCCACTGTCAATTGCAGCTGAGATGTCAAGATCTCGGATAAAAAAGATATTCGAGAAGGAGGATCCCGAGATAAGAGAAAAGGTGGCATTTCTTGAGAGGAGTCTACCTCACAATGTGACCATTGAGATGGGTCTTGATCTCTTCAAACTTTCATGTTTTGAGGAGATCGCAAGATGTGAATCAGAGGATGAGTTTTTACAAAAGCTAGAGGATAAGGATTTTTCTGATGGGTTCTTGAAAGCTTGGGATCACTATATTGAGACGTATGGTTTTCGCTGCCCAAAAGAGCTAGACGTTGCAACACCAAGGTACTCGGAAGAGCCAGAAAAGATATTCGAACAACTGCGAGGTATGATTAATACGAAAGGCACAAACGCAGATCCGAAAGCCATATTTGAAGATGGCATGAGGGGAAGAGAAGAGGCTTTTAATTACCTATACATGGTCGCAGGAAAGATGAGTAAGAGGAAGCAGAAGAAGCTAAAGAAGAATTATGACACTCTTGTTCTCTTTTCCGGATATAGAGAACTTCCCAAGTACATGATAATAAAGATGACCAGCCTATTTAGAGATCGTGTTCTTGAGATAGCTGAATCTTTTGTTGAGAGTGATCGACTTGACCACTCCGAAGAGATCTTTAATTTGACGATAGACACTATCGATCTTGCAACGACGGATTCATCGATTGACCTTCGCGCTATTGCGGATGATAATACTCAGTTTTATAATAAAATTAAGAATATCCGCCATTTCCCGCAGTTCATAGATTCGCGTGGAAAGATCATACGCCCAGAGAAGAGGGAGTCGAAAGTTGGAGAAATTATTGGTGAACCCATCTCACCAGGAATAGTCCGTGGTAAGGTGAAGGTACTAAATTCACCTGATGAAAAGCCGGTTCTTCCTGGCGAGATACTCGTTGCACGGACTACTGATCCCGGATGGACTCCACTATTTCTTAATGCAGGTGGCATCATCCTTGAGGTCGGAGGGATACTTCAGCATGGTGCAGTGGTAGCCCGTGAATATGCAAAGCCGTGCATTTCAGGAATAATAGATGCTACGACTGAATTTAAAGACGGCCAGGAGATAGAGATGGATGGTGGAATTGGCGTCATCAAGATCCTTGATGCCCATTTGGAAGAGAAGGATAAGGAGGTAAAATAATGGAAGAAGTATATCAATTCATAACAGAGGTAAAACCAGAACTTTCTCTTGTTGGAGGAAAAGGGACGTCCCTGATACTCATGACGCGGGAAGGATTACCTGTCCCTCAAGGTTTTGTCCTCTCTGTTGCCTTCTTTGAACCGTGGCTTAAATACATAAAAGAATCACCTGAATGGCCCCAGGTCTTAAATGGCCCTGAGGAAGAACTGAAGAAGAACTGTGATGAGGTAAAGGCGATTTGTGAGGGGCTTGAACTAGGTGATGCACAAAAGAAGGTCCTATCACAAGCAATGGAAGCACTGAAGATAGATGTAAAGACAGCTCTCTTTGCAGTCCGTTCATCATCTCCTGAAGAGGATCTTGAAGGTGCATCATTTGCAGGTGGTTACGAGACCATCCTTGGAGTAAAAGAAGAGAACATAAAGGATGCACTGCGCCGCTCATTTGCATCCT
>JAXHTN010000267.1:0-2430 GCA_034190145.1 Halobacteriota archaeon
TCCACATAGTAATCTGCCCCATTACTCCATACATCGTTGTACCAATCCCCATTCCAAATATCAATTGATGCGCGATCGTAATTGCCACCTTCGACATTGAGCCATCTGTAGAACTCAAGGGTAACATCTTCATAGTTTGTACAATCTATCAAAGGCGACTCCAGCCAGTTGTTGCAACTATTCCTATAATCGCCATTATTGGCCGTCAGATCGGTTCCGTATACATATCCGCTTCCAGAAGTATGATCAAAAGTGGGATCAGGTTCGCCGCTTGAACCTCCCCTCCCCTCAGGAATTGCCCTCTGCCACTCGTCTCTACTCCCTCCGTGAGTCCAGCCTTTGTCTGTCTCGAAATCATCGGAGAAGATCGTAGTGGTGGATCCAGAACTATCTTCGTCAAGCACCCTATAAGATCCATCGCCCAAGTTGGTGTCTGAATAATTACCACTGACGCCTGTTCCTACGGCCAGATTCTCACTTCCGGCATGAAAATATTCATCAGCCGCATCCACAGGCATAACCAATATTAAACATAAAAGAAGGGTAAAAAACCCTAAAATAAACTTTATCATACTGTTTTGCCCCATATTCTTTATGTAATGCACAGAGATATAAATCGGGTGAACATAAAAATGAATGTAACGACCATACATTCTACAGTTTTATAGTTGATGCATCGATGAAATAATTCTATTTTACCAAAAACTGACTCAGAACCTTAAAATCCCTTTTTAAGGTATCCATCTTGCCATAATTATACACTGCAACTGCGGGATGGTACAATGCAACTACATCCAATTCTTTTGAAATATCGCTTACATGAAAGACATTTCCATGGATCTTTCCAATACCCTCCGTTGCAATTCCGAACTTATTTAATACGTAGTTAGAAGCAAAATTACCAAGAGTTGCTATGGCCACAGGATTTAGAATTTCGATCTGGTCGTCCAAATATTCCGTGCAGATTTCAATCTCTTCTTTTCTGGGGTTTCGGTTCTTTGGCGGCCGGCACTTTAAGATATTTGAAATGTAAACATCATCTCTTGTTATAGATATTGAATCAAGAAGTTCGTCAAGTATCCTTCCCGCAGCACCGACGAAGGGCTCCCCTCTCAGATCTTCATTTCTTCCTGGTGCCTCTCCTATGAACATTATTTTAGCATCTGTGTTGCCTGCACCAAAGACAGGATTAGTCCTCGCTTCAGAGAGCGAGCATCTCTTACACTTACTGACCTTGAGGAAGAGTTCTTCGAGCCCCATAATAGCAATGTCCCGGATGATTCCTTCACATCCAATTCGAGAATGTTAGTTGGTATTATCAATCTTTTCATTGGGGAGAAAGTTAATGAAGATGTACACCAAACCTTTAATTGTGGGAGAATGACGCAAGATCCAGATTCGCTTGACGAAGAGATTCTAAGGTTGCAAGAACGTTTGGAACGGGAGACAATTAAAGTAAGGAAGCTTGAAGCAGATACAAGAACGCTCAAGCGCGAAAAAAGTGAGCTGCTCGGTTTTATCAATGAGACTAAGAAACCATCAACTCATGCTTATGTTGTAGTTGAGCCGAGGGAAGAGGACGTCCTACTTTACGGATTGCAAGGTCTGCAGACGGCCGCATATGGCAGAGTGGACAAAGAGCAAGTAACCCCAGGTAGGTACGTGCTTGTTGGAAATATCCACATAGATTTACCGTCATACCCATCATACAGAACAAAATATTCACAGACACCCAACTTGGTTCCTGGAGTGGTAGAGGTCTTGGATAGGGAAGCACCTTTATTGAGGGGTAAAGTGATTACAATAGACCATGGCAAGGACTACGACATTGTAATTATGAGTACAGACCCCCATTACCAGAGATCATTAAAACTTGCCAAGGGGAAGGTGGAAGAACTGGGTTTGAAGCCCAATATGAGTATTGACTGCATTCCAGAGACGCTTGATATAATAAGGGTCAGCAAATCCGTCGATGTTGCAAAATATGAGGTTATAGAGCGCCCCAAGATAAGTTTCGACGACATTGGTGGGTTGAAGGATGCGAAGATGGAGGTTGTCACAAGCGTGCTTGCCCCCATGATCAACAAAAGAGATTACGCTAAATTCGGAAAGAGTTCGACGAAAGTCCTCTTATACGGGCCACCTGGATGCGGAAAGACGATGCTTGCCCAGGCTCTTGCCCATACACTCAAGGATTGTGGTTTCTACAGAGTGAATGCGGCTGAGATTCATGAGATGTGGGTGGGAAAGTCTGAAGAGAATCTGAGAAATATATTCAAAACTGCGATAAAAGAACTTGAGGATAAGAAATTTAAGTACATGGTCCTATTCTTCGATGAGATCGATGCTCTTGCACCCCATAGAGGACTTCACCCGGGTTCATCCGGTGTTGAAGAGAAGGTGGTTGGCGAACTACTTACATGGCTTGAA
>JAXHTN010000268.1:0-2416 GCA_034190145.1 Halobacteriota archaeon
AAGGGAAGGTGGACTTCGCGTTTAATCTCTGCGACGAAGGTTACGATAACGACCCCCGAAAAGAACTACATGTACCTGCACTACTTGAGGAATTGGGTATACCATATACTGGTGCCATTCCGCAATGCCTTGCTTACTGCTATGATAAATCACTTGTTCGGGGTATCGCAAAAGAGATGGAGATTCCCGTGCCTGAAGCTTTCTTCGTGAAGCCGGAAGATACGACATTTGAACTTCAGTCTGCTTTTCCCGTGATAACAAAGCCTAACTTTGGAGATTCCAGTTTTGGAATTATGCAGATGTCAGTTGCAAACGATCCTGAGGAACTTATGAATGCGATATCTTACATACGCGATAAGTTTGGATATGACAAACCGATACTTGTAGAGGAATTTCTTACGGGAAAAGACCTGAGTGTCGGAATAATCGGAAATCCACCCGAAGCATATGAAGTCCTGCCCATAATCGAAGAAGATTACTCGGCTCTTGAAGAGGGTTTACCTAAAATTTGTGGTTATGAAGCCAAATGGCTTCCGGAATCCCCTTATTGGAATATAAAATCTATTCCTGCCGAAATACCAGAAGAAACAAGTAAAATCATTATAGAATGCTGTTTAAAGCTCTTTGAACGTCTAGAATGTAGAGATTACAGTCGTTTTGACTGGAGGTTAGACTCTTCTGGCAATCCAAAGCTTCTTGAAGTCAACCCTAATCCGGGATGGTGCTGGGATGGACATCTAGCAAAGATGGCAGAATTTGCCGGTATATCCTACAAAGAGATGCTCAATCTAATCCTAAAAGCCACTGAAAAAAGATTAAAGATTGGTGAACCCCTGCCCGGATTCCGGTAGGGATATGTTTTATACTTTTTTAGAATGTCTAAGTTAAAATATAGTTTTAATTAAAATCTCTAGAAAAATATTTATAGGAGTGATGGTATATTAATGTAAACTGGTGTTAATGCCAGACTAAAAAAACAAATGATGAGGTAATCAAAAATGGCAGGACAATTGGGTGGGGCACCCATTTTGATTCTTAGAGAAGGTAGTGAGCGGACAAGAGGAAGAGATGCACAGAATAGAAATATTCTCGCAGCTAAGACTGTTGCTTCTGCCGTTAGGACAACACTGGGACCGAAAGGTATGGACAAGATGCTTGTAGACTCCATGGGTGATGTAGTTATAACAAATGATGGCGCAACGATACTCAAGGAGATGGATATCGAACATCCGGCCGCAAAAATGATGGTTGAGGTTGCAAAGACTCAAGATGATGAAGTTGGAGATGGAACGACTACTGCTGTTGTTCTTGCTGGAGAACTCCTTAAGAAGGCTGAAGACCTCCTGGAGCAGGACGTACATCCCACACTCATCGCATCAGGATACGGTATGGCATCCGAAAAGGCATGTGAGATACTAGAGAGTATATCAACCAAGATCAAACCCAATGATGATAAGATACTTAAGAAGATAGCAAAGACATCCATTACAGGAAAAGGTGCTGAGATCGGTGGAGAGAGCTTCATAGATCTTGCTGTAAACGCCGTATCTGCAATTGTTGATGAAGACGGTTCAGTTGATATCGATAATATCAACGTGGAGAAGAAGACCGGAGCAAATGCAGAAGAGACACAATTGATTGATGGCATGGTAATCGATAAAGAGCGGGTACATCCGAATATGCCTAAGAAGGTCGAGAATGCTAAGATAGCACTTATCAATGCAGCACTTGAGATCGAGAAGACAGAAGTGGATGCAAAGATAGAGATCACGTCTCCTGATCAGCTTAAGTTATTCCTCGACGAAGAAGAGAGGATGTTAAAAGAGATAGTCGAGAAGATCTCAGCATCCGGTGCAAACGTGGTCTTCTGCCAGAAGGGAATCGATGACCTTGTACAGCACTACCTTGCAAAGGCAGGAATTCTTGCGGCAAGAAGAGCAAAGAAGAGCGACATGGAGAAACTTGCCAGGGCAACCGGTGGAAGGATCGTAACAAACGTCGATGAGATAGAGGATAAAGACCTTGGAAAGGCAGGAGTTGTAGAAGAGCGCAAGATCGGGGACGATCAGATGATATTCGTTGAAGAGTGCAAGAACCCAAAGGCCGTATCGATATTACTTAGAGGCGGGACAGAGCACGTAGTAGACGAACTCGATCGTGGACTGCATGACGCACTTCGTGTTATTGGTGTTGCAATCGAGGACAAGAAAGTCATCGCAGGTGGAGGTTCACCGGAGGTTGAGCTTGCACTCAGGTTAAGAGAGTTCGCATCAACAATAGGCGGAAGAGAACAACTCGCAATTGAGGCCTTTGCAGATGCAATGGAAGCAATTCCAAGGACACTTGCAGAGAATGCAGGACTCGATCCGATAGACATGCTTGTTGCACTCAGATCCGCTCACGAGAGTGGTTCCAA
>JAXHTN010000269.1:0-2414 GCA_034190145.1 Halobacteriota archaeon
CCATAATCAACGGATAGATAGTTTGTTCTTATAATATCCAGAATAAATGGCGCCAAGAGGATTATGAGCAAGCACGCGGTCCTTTACTGCAAGCGTCGTGACAGGCGCTTTTGAATATTTCGTAAAGAGGATGTCGTGGCCTATACATAACCCAAGGATTATATTGAGGTCAGTCTCTTGCTCATTTAGGATCTGGGCTTGTCCCAAAGGATTGCATAAAGATTCTCTTTTTCTTTCCTTATGTACATATCTTAGATCAAAAGATGCCTTATCGATTCCGCATACCTTGCAGCATACCGAGTCAATGGTAAAGAACTTTGAGAGAATCTCGCATACTATCCTTGCCTCCTTTTCAAGACCGATGCAGAATGCGAGACCGAGCGTTTCATACTCCATCTCCTTGGCGTACAATATAAGCTCCTCTATACGCGTCTTTTTCATATAATAGTCCGCTTCTATTGCCCCAGAGACTTTCATCGATCCGAGTGCTTCGCTGTTGTATAGCGCCTTTACCGCTTCAGAAATATCCGTACAATCCTTGCCGTCCTCACATGACTTCTCAATACATCTGTCGCATCTCATCTATATCTCAATCACGCTACCGGCATTGTTATTGAAGAATATATCACCAAACGCAGATCCGAGTCTTGCAGATGCCTTCGGCCCTGTACAGTGTGATACGCCCAACAATTGGAGGTCATACTTTCTCAGTGCCTTTATAGTCTCGTCCATCTGCACGCTGTCTGCGGCGATAAGATGCGTCCCGCCGATAACACCATAGATCTCATCCTCTTTTGTGATCTTCTTTGCCTGCTCGATCGTATTGATCATCCCTCTGTGTGCACATCCAAGTATAACAAAAAGCCCCTTATCAGTTTTTAACGCCAGTGCCTGATCGTCAAGAAGCTCATCCTTTACAAGCTCGCCATCCTTCTTTACACACATATCCTCGTCTATGGTCTCATAACTTGTATTCTGCTCGATTTCGCCAGTCACTGTTATATCGCCAATCACCGTAGGTTCTCTTCTGAAGTTGAATCTTGCCCCAGCAGCCTCCAGCTCATCCTTCGAATGGGGAATTCCGATGGGTATTTCACTCTTCTTTCTCTTTGCATACTTCTCCTGGAATATATCAGGATTTGCAACGATCTCGATCTCACCGGTCTTTTCAAGAACCGCTTTCAGTCCCCCCGTGTGATCAAAATGTCCATGACTGATCACGATCTTCTCAACATCACCAAGATCCACACCGAGGATTTCTGCATTCTTTAATGCTGCAATCTTCTGGCCGGTATCAAATAGGATCTTGTGATCGTCAGTCTCTATGAGGATTGAGAGGCCGTATTCTCCCAATAGCCCTTTTGGTTCTTTTCCGGCTGTATTCTCACTGAGAGTCGTTATTCTCATAAAATCATCTCCTAACCTCTATTCTTACATCCAGTGTTTCATCATCATTCATCGCAAGCAAAAGGTATGGTTTATCTCCGCCTCTCATAATCTCATCAGTCTTGCTTCTGTAGAAGCCAACATCGGATTCTTCAAGAAATCTTCTGAGAAGTTCGATCTTCTCTTCTTTCTCAGTATCATCCTCTCCTAATCCAAGATACTCATCCACAAGTGACCAATACATCTTTTTTGCCACTGTTTCCACGCATCTACTCTCTGTTGGTTCGACTTTGATTGTAGAATGAGGCATACACAGGATCAATGTCTGTGTTCTTTACATGCGTTGGCATCTGTTGCTTCTGAGAGCTTTCCTGATTTGTAAGCATCAATTGCTTCTTTTACGGTTCCTGATGCACCGATGTACACTTCCACACCAAATCCTTCAAACATCTTCACAGCTTTGGGTCCTAGTCCTCCGCAAAGCATCACTTCAACTCCCTCTTTTGAGAGTATCTCCGGCGGCGTTCCAACCCCTCCATAATGCTCACTTGTATTCGATACCACTTTTACGTTGTCTGTTTCAAGGTCCACAATTGTGAACGATGGAGCCTGTCCAAAGTGCTGGCAAATATCTTCGTTTATCCCTCTATCTCCCATTGTTGGGGCACATATCTTCATCTTTTCATCTCCTTCAATCTGGCCATATTAAGCCATCCAGTTCTAACATCATCTCTTTCATCAAATTCAGGTATGTAAGGCTTGATATCTAGCAATGGAGTTCCATCAATCATATCTACACCTTTCACACTCAAAATATTGCCTTTTATTTCAATAAGATTTACAATTGACATTCCTATCTTATTTGGCCTTCTCGGCGATCTTGTTGCAAATAAACCCCTCACGCTATCGTCTAAAAAAGGTTTAACCTTCAATGAAAAGCCATTTGACTTATGAAACGCAAATATTAAGATTATGTGGGAGAACCCATCCAGATCAGACAATCCTTCCTCATACTCCTCAAATATCTC
>JAXHTN010000027.1:0-13840 GCA_034190145.1 Halobacteriota archaeon
ATATCATTTAACTATCATTGTGTAGGGGGTGTTGGTAAATTAATAGAACGACAATCGATAATGCGGATAAAAAGTGGATTTTAAGTGCCTTACTTACGGCTGTTCTCGTATTGTTCTTGGCCTTTTCGGGCCCCGCCGGAGCGGTTCTTGTCGAGATAGAGGAGTTGGCAGAAATCAGCACAGTAGGCGATTCGATAGTATTTTATGTAAACGCAACGATAGGCGGCAACGAGCGAATACCGATAAGCAACATTACAATCGAAGGGTTACCTAGTATCTTAGGATCTCCAAGTGGAACACTTTTGTTCAATGTATCTGATATCGGTAATGTCACTGAAAATATAACCAAAGGAAATTACGATATAGAGCTTGTCACAAAATATGGATGGACAGGTGGTACCGGTGGAGACGGTTATGTTTACAATAATGATACTGCACCATACATTGGGTATGGATACGGTTATAGCTTCGAGGGTTACGGATACGGATATGACAATTCTAGCGCCTCCGAGTCCGAATATACAAACCTTAAGTATAAGATTACAATGACAACAACAGGTGCAACTGCTTCTGCCTATAGCAACATCAGAGTTTCAATTAATACAGGGGAGAACGTTTCTTTTGTCTCTCAGAATGCATCATTTACACTTGAAGCAACACCCACTCCAACACCAACGCCTACACCAACACCAACACCCGCCGGAGGCGGCGGAGGTGGAGGTGGCGGCGGTCCTTCGTCTGGTAGTAATGTACCTACTGATAGATATGGTAGACTAAAATCGACGACTACCCTAACATCGACCGACGGAAGCTCAGAGATTACACTTGTTGAAGGAACACAGGCACTTGATGCAAATGGAAATGCTCTAAAATCGATTACAATCAATAAAGCATCAACAATTGGAGGGACTATTGGTGTCTATAACATTGGCCCTTCCGGTGCAACTTTTCAGCCAGAGATTACATTGTCATTTACCTTCAATCCCGATGATGTTCCCGAAGGAGAGATTGTCGTAATCAAGTTCTTCGATGGGGTCAAATGGGTTGAACTGGAAACAACTGTCGATTTGGTGACAAATACTGCATCAGCTAAGGTAAATCATTTCACTATGTTTGGATTGTTCACAGATCCGGTGCCAGTAAAAACTACTCATCTTAGCCGACCGGTTAAGCAACCATCATTCAACTATGATGATGAAGGACCTACAGTCGAACCAAAAATAATTACACCAACACCTGAACCGGCAAACATTGGACTTATAATAACTCTAATAGTGACAGTGGTGGTAATCGCAATAGGGGTCTATTACTTCACAAGAAGTGAATTGTAAGGATTAAGTGGTGTATTTTTTACACCACTAAAACCAATATGTTTTATAGGATTTGAAACCCTATTATCATAGGGGAAAACTAATGAATAGCAACGGTAATCTACTGCTCCTTGGGATTATTTTTATATTGATCCTATCCACAATCGGTTTGGTCATAGGGGATATCTTGAATCTTGGTCTATATGGCATGGTTATTGGTTTTGAGTTATCACTAGGGATTGTTATGGTCATATATTTCTCTAGCGACAGAGCGTTATTGAAGATATATGATGCAAAACCAATGCCGAAAACCCACAATATCCATGAACTTATCGGAGATCTGGCTTCAAGATTCGATGTTCCCACTCCAAAAATGTTTCTTGCAAACACATCTGCTCCAATTCTGTTTGCGATTGGGAGGAATGCGAGGCACTCATCTATTGTCATTTCCAACTCTCTTTTGAACCTTTTAGACGAGGATGAAGTAGGGGCAGTCCTTGCACATGAGATGTATTATATGGAAGCAGGTGAGATCCTTGTTAATACTACTATTGCCTATGTTGCAGGCAAACTTACCTCATTTACGACTAGTAATTCAAAGATATTTGGTCCGATACTTGCTACGCTTGTAGCTCCACCGGCAGCGTTTTTAATAAAACTGGTAATTCCGGAATCAAGAGAACATTTTGCTGATCTGAAGAGTGTTGATATCTTCCGAAAAGCAGATAAACTTATGAGTGCACTTGAAAAGATCTCAAGAAAAGTCGAGAGCGGTAACTACGTGGTCAATCCATCACATGCACACCTTTTCATAGTAAATCCCCTTCAAGATAAAGGGGTTGAGTTTATGGGTCGGAAGATGGGATCCTATAATAAATTATTCAACACTCATCCTTCGATCCACGAACGTCTTGATATCCTGAAGTCTTTTAGGATGAATAAATGATGTGATTATTTCTTAATTAGGCTATTAAAAAGGCTATCATATTCTACTTTTTATCAAATCATAGATCTGTATTTGTAACCATTATCTACTACCCCAAATAGCAAAGTATATGTCTCCATGTAACGAAAGTGAGGTGTGGTGTTTATGATCTTTGGGGGTATCATTTTTGGTTGATATAAAGGTCCCTGTCACGATGGCACTTGTTGGTGCAATAATGGGAATAATGTTAAATCTTGCGTTTGGATATGCGCCTTGGGAGATAGGTGGCATTATAGGTGGATTGTTGACTGGATTATTGATGTGGGTTCTGGGGTTGAGCTGATATGGATAGACAGATTGCACGAAGGTTAGTACAAATTACAGTTCTATTACTGGTATTGATTGGAGTCGGAACAAATATCGCTTTTGTGAGAAATCTTTCACTTGGATACTTTAGCTGGTTCTGCCCATTCTTCTACACTCAGACATTATTCATATGGGGTAGTGCAGGAATGGGACCATGGATACCTCTGCTTGTTGTTGTGCTAGGAGGTTCCGTACTTCTTACTATAGTATTTGGTAGAGTATTTTGTTCTTGGATATGTCCGTTCGGAACAGTTCTTGACGGTGTTGGAGCACTGAAAGACCCAAAGAAAAAATCAAAGTTTCCAGAATTTCTTGCCGATAGGTCTATAAAATACGGAATGCTCTTTGGTTTTATCATCGGTGCGATTGTGCTTCAAAGGCCGGCTTTTTGTGATATATGTCCTGCAGGTGCATTCTACAGGGTAGCCGGTCCTGCCTCATCCGGAGGGTTCTCCGCGTGGCTATTTATTCCAGTGATGATAATGCTAGGAATGCTTGGAATATCCTATCTATATGACACAAGAGCCCCGTGCAAGTACTTCTGTCCGCTTGGTGGTCTCTTCTCGATACTTGATAGATTCAGCCTTGCAAGAAGTAGGGTAAGTTTGCCCGGTGAGAAGTGTATCGAGTGTTACAAATGTGCAAACGTTTGCCCGATGGGTATTAAGACTGTGGAAGAGTCAATATGGAAAGACGAGACTGTGGCTCCGGGTGAATGCATAAGATGCTATGCATGTGTTGATACCTGTCCGATGAAAGATAGGCAACCTATGAAACTGGAAGATGAGCTCTTCGATGATATGCCCACAAGGAGTTAAGGTTACCTGAAACTGAGCTTACTAAATTAGATCTGCGTAAGGCTTATCATATGCTAATATAAATATGGGTAAAGTTATGGAACTCAAGGAATTAAGGCATGGTACGGAACTTCTGAAGCGTGGTTTTGCAAAGATGCAGAAGGGAGGGGTGATAATGGATGTCACTACCCCTGAACAGGCTGAGATTGCAGAGAGTGCCGGAGCAGTTGCTGTAATGGCTTTACATGCCGTCCCTGCCGATATCAGAAAGATGGGTGGGATAGCAAGAATGGCTGATCCAAAGATCATCGAGAGTATAATGGCGAAGGTGACTATTCCCGTAATGGCAAAGGTAAGAATTGGCCATTTTGTAGAGGCCGAGATCTTGGAAGCACTTGGTGTTGACATGGTCGATGAATCGGAGGTTCTTACTCCTGCAGATGAGAAGTATCACATCGACAAGAACAGATTTACTATTCCCTTTGTATGCGGTGCAAGAGATCTTGGTGAGGCACTAAGGCGCATTAATGAGGGTGCTGCAATGATACGGACAAAGGGTGAAGCAGGGACAGGTGATGTAAAGGAAGCTGTCCGTCACATGCGCATCATCTATGGGACAATTGGAGAACTCAAGGGGATGAAGGAAGAAGACCTTCGAGATTTTGCGGGTAAGATAAGAGTCCCTGTTGAACTCGCAAGAGAGACAGCCGAGCTTCAAAGACTCCCGGTTGTAAATTTTGCAGCAGGTGGTGTTGCAACTCCTGCAGATGCAGCTATGATGATGAAACTTGGTGCGGATGGCGTCTTTGTGGGCTCGGGAATATTTAAGTCAGAAGAGCCCGAGAAGATGGCCGTTGCTATAGTTGAAGCAGTAAATAATTATAACAATCCACAGAAGCTTGCAGAGATCTCAAAAAACCTTGGCCTGCCGATGAAAGGAATAGATATAAGAGACCTCAGTGAGGGTGAACTTCTCCAAGGAAGAGGGACGTAAAATCCCTACCTTATACCCTTCTCTCTGTCTCCCATTTATTAAGTTTCTCGCTAATTCTCGTATGGATAAAATCCCTTGTCTTTTCAAGCTCATCCTTACGTCCTTTCAGAACAAATGCACCTCTCTCAGTCTTCTTTTCTATAAGTTTAACCTCAAACTTCTCAAGCACTTCGCCCAGAACGTCGAGCGGTAGTTGCGAGAGGAGTAACTCATACTCTTGATTATCTTCTGCCACATCTTCACCTTAAAGACTACATGAAATATTCTCATATAAGGCTTTCTTTTGATTAACTTAGCCGTATCTTGAATAGGTCCAGGATTGGAGGGCAGCCTTCTATAAATAGCCCCTTCTCTTTATGTTCTTTTGCGCAGTCACCTATCACGAGTGTCTTGTCACCATATGAATCCGGAAGAGGTGCATCCTTGCCTATTATGACCTTGATATCTCCCATCTCTTCTAATTCTCCCCTCAGTTTCAGACCCTCAAATATGATCATAAGGGGATCGTAACAACCCTTGCACGCACCACCCATATACACATCAACGTTCGGATACATACCGGACAAGGTCGATAATGGACGTTTAATGGCCCTTTTTACGGCCTCGATATCACTTCCGACGATCTTGATATCTTCCATATTACAGGTCCCGATACCCTCCCATGCGGCAATTCGAGTCGTGTCTACCTCTTCAGGGGAGAATCCGGTAACATATGATGCAACAGCATCGGTTGCAACGATATCTTTACCTGCAATGAGTAAGCCCAGATCGACGACGTTTCCATATACCGGCCCTTGCCCTTCCATTGCATAAACACCGTCTATTATCGTCAGATCCGGTCTGACGACCCTTGATAGGTCTACCAAGAGTTGAGGAAGATCAGTTCTGTGAAACCTTGCCCTATCTTCCCTTCCAATAAGTCCCATCTGGTTTTTAATTCCCAGAGTAAGAAGTGAGAAGCTGTTTGTCTTGAGCTTGGGAATATTTATGATTGTGTCGCATTCCACAACAGTCTTAGGTAATTTGACACTCTTTAGTCGCTTTCCATCGATCTTAACATCGATCTGGGGATCATCATCGAGAAGCCTCAACTCGGCACCGGATTGAATAGCTGCTTCCTCAATACCGCTCTTTTTTAGGCATTTTGATGCTGAGCATGCTATTCCATCTCGCTCGCCCACAATGACAGACTCGGCTTGGTCTCTTATAATCTCAATTAGTGCAGTAACAAGGAGTGGATTGGTATTGGCAGCCTTTGATGGTGATGAAGGCGATCCTGCATTGGGTTTTATGAGGACTTTTCCTGTAACTTTAAGCCCTCCTGCAAGTTTTATCGCTTCTTCTAATCTCCCCTTTATCTTCTCATATCCGTCACATTCGATTATCGCTACCTCTACCATCCTTCTATCATTTATTTTCAGTATAGAAAAAGATTTTCAACTGATCATTGCACCAGATATGCATCCAGAATCTTCAGTGCCTCATCAGAGGATCTCTTCTTATTCCCCTCTCTGTCGGCATCAAATATGAATCTTGAGTGGCTGGTGCCATCTGGTGATGCAAGTGCAATGTAGACGAGTCCTACCGGTTTATCAGGTGTTGCGCCTCCGGGACCTGCAATACCTGTAACAGAGAGGCCGATGTCTGTTCCTAGGAGGCGCCTGACCCCTTCCGCCATCTCCTGGGCACACTCTGAACTGACGGCACCGAAGTCATTGAGTGTACTCTCTTTTACTCCCAGAATCCTCATCTTCACCTCGTTACTGTAGGATATAACTGAACCCATGTAGTAATCCGAAGAACCTGGAACTGATGTTATCCTGTGGGATATCAGTCCTCCGGTGCATGACTCAGCGATCCCAATGGTGAGTTTTCTTTCTCTGAGCTTATCTCCTATCTTCTCCTCTATCCCGGAGAACACTTCGCTATCTCCTTCATCCGGTTCATACCGTCTATCTCTCTTATAACATTTGCAGTTGCCTCAGATACAAGATCCTCCCATCTATCATCTGAGACGATACATCTCCTTACTTCGTTTCCGGAATATTTCTCCCTATCATATAGCGGCGGCCTTCTTACGTCGTAATTCTTCTCCAAAAATAACCTCTCAATGAGTGAGCTGTTTGTGTAAACTATCTTGACAGGAGGGATGAGTGATTCTACATGAGATACCCAGACGGCATTTCTATTGATGTCTATTATTGGGACTATGTAATAGTTTGAGATACCTTCTGCTTTGAGTGACTCAGATATCATTAGGTATCTTTCACCACCCGTGAATGGGTCATCTACCTCATGACTTATCTGAGCGCTTCCAACCCCTACCACCACCTCATCAACTTCTGATGAGATCTTCTTGATCACACAGTGGTGGCCCAGATGATACGGTTGAAATCTACCTACATATAACGCCCTTGTGTCCATGAATGACTCATGATGAATTAACTTTGTGCTTCCTACCCGCTAGTTTACCTACAAATTCGAGGTCTGCTTCCCCTATTTCAATACCATCAACAAGGTCGAAGTACTTCTTACCTATTCCATTTCTGATTATGATTGTACTCCACCCGGGTGCCGATCCGACAGATCCAACAGATATGTCTGCATAGTATGAACTGAAATCGAGGCAATGATGGCATGGGGATCGGGCGAATTTTGCAATATCTTTAATTGCGACCCTGTGCTCCTCGTCTGCATAAACGACGAACTTACCCTTGTCAAAGTCCATCTTCTTCACCGTATCAAGTGGAACCTGCAGTTCTTTTGTTATGAACCTGTTACACAGGTCTTCATAGGTGAAGCTCTCCATACAAAATAGACCGATGATGAGCCGTATGTTACGGGTAACCTCCCAGCGCATTCTTTCTGCAGCTTGAGCCTGACAAGGCGTTCCTACAACAGCAATTCTCTCGTACTCATCCATTGCATCCCTCAGAAGTGCCAGAACAGGCGATGCAGTATATTTGGTACCGGCAACCTTCTTCACGTCAGATGCATCAGTAATCAAAATAGGACTTCCTTTCCATTTTCCATCTCTTACAACGCTTACTACACAGTCAAGATAATCCTGTTCGAGTAACGATTCGATTATTCTGGAGACGACACCTCCATCTTGTCCCTCAATCTTGCTCTTTCCCGAAAATACCTTAAGCGCATTATCAAACTCATCCTCGGGAAATCCACTCAATGCAGGACATACACGTTGACACGCATAACAATCCTCACAGTTTTCTCCAACTACAGCCGCACTACTATATGGAATATTTGATCCGTATTTCTTAATGAGATAGCAATTTACACATTTCAAATCCCCGTTCGGGTGCTCTCGAACTGTCACGGCGCGATACGGACATAAAGCTTCACAGGCGCCACAACCGGTACAAAGCCCTGAACTTATAACTTGGTCAATCTCAGGCAACTTCTATCCTCCAGACAGACCTTGACGTACTCCTTTAAAATCTTATTGGTTTTCAGCGCCGTAAAAAACTACCTATAGCCCCGATGACATCTCTTTTCCAAATTCTCTTGCGTTAATTAGATCCTCTTCATTTGGATGGCCTTTCCATTCATCTTCAAATTTACCGAGTAAACCCCTCACTTTGTCACTTGCCTCCCCCATACAGTCAAAGCTTCCAACTACTCTTATATGTCTTCTAGAAAGGTTCCTCTCAGCCTCTTTTAGGGCCATATTTTTTAGACCTGAATGTGTACAAAATAACGCTGTCCTGCGTACCGAAGTTGGCAATTTTCCCATGAATTTTGCGGCTGAAGATGATGGTTTTCCTGCAATTGTCGGAAAACCTATGAATACTAGCTCGGAACCATCGATAGAATCCATATCAACATCGCCAATATTTATCAAGTTTTTGTCATCCTTTTCTATCCCTTGAAAGATCTCATCTGCTATCTTTTTTGTATTTCCAGTATCCGAATGATATACTACATGAATAGTCATGATATCCACCATTCAACCAATTGAGATTCACACTATAAAACCCTTTTCCCTTGCAATACCAATTTGGGACAAGACCCTTTCTCTTGCCTTTGACATACTAAAATCGGCTACTATTTCTCCTTCTTTCATGATTGGACTAAGTAGAGGTTCCATGTCACCAGGTTTTTCCTCGCCTCTAATTAAAATCCGATCTTGGAGGTTCTCCCAGCTTCTGTAGACCTCTTTTGCACCACCAAACTTCCCTCTCTTTGCACAAGCAACGTTCTCTTTCTCCACGATATCAAGTGAAAAGTTAACAGCTTTTGCATTGGATACACAACTCCCTACTCCGAATCCATCAACAACATCTCTTAACTCGACGATATCTTTCTCGTCAAGTCCACCACTGACAAATATCTTGACACCACCACCGTTGCGGATGTCAAGCTCCCACCTCACTTCCTCTATAATTTTTCCGAAGTCTCCCTTCCTTGAATAAGGCGAATCGAATCTCACATATTCAAGCCTCTCTCCTAGCGTTTGAAACGCCGTTAATGCTTCTTCCTTCTCATCAGAATAGGTATCACATAGGCAAATCCTCTTAACATCAGGATCAATGACTTCATCAAAGGCTTCAAATGCTGCTTTTTGATCTCCGAAACAGATTATGAGTGCATGCGGCATAGTACCTGTGGGCTCGATACCTAACTTCATACCAGCTGCTACGTTACTTATACCATCCATACCACCAATGTACGCGGATCTTTCAATAAGAAGTGCAAGGGCCGGGTGTTGCCTCCTACTACCAAAAGATATGACTGGAATGTCTCCTGCGAGAGCTTTTATTCTTGCAGCCTTTGTTGCAATACCGGAACTGTGACACAACATCCCAAGAATGGCAGTTTCGAACCTCGCAAACTCGAGATATCTTCCACAAATCCTAAGAACGGGTTCTCTGGGTAAGAAGAGTGTGCCCTCTTCCATCCCATAAACGTCAAGAGCTTTTCCCTCAAGGAGTTTTGCTACATCTTCAAGACCTGTAAGTATTCCCCAGTCACCGTCTGAGACGCTAACCTCTGCAATAACGTATGGGTTCAAGTCTTTTGCCCGGAGTATCTCCTCTGTTCTTAAAAAATAGACGTCAGTAGCCAGACCATCTCTGATCTCTTCATCATCAATTATTGAAAATTTTTGCCCCATGCTAGACCTCAATTGAAGATAAACGTTAACTATTTATCTCAATTTCTATCTCTTTAGGTAGTGATGAAGTATGAAGGTGTGGTTCACAGACCACCCCCTGAGTTTGGAAGTGTTACAGTTCAAGCAACAATTGGATGCCCTCACAATAAATGTGCTTTCTGCGGTACATTTAAAGAGACAAAATTTCGGATCCGTTCGACAGGTGAGGTATGTGAAGATATTGAAGGGCTGAAAGGCTCTGATTTTACCAGTTTATTCCTTTCGGATGGTAACAGTATTGTAATCAAAACTGAAGATCTTCAAAGAATTCTTATTTGTGCATATGAGGCATTGCCAAAGCTGAATAGCGTCAGTGTTAATGCATCTGCAAAACAGATACTGAAGAAGGGCGAAGATGATCTTCATGTTCTGAAAGATGCAGGCCTTTCGAAGATATACATGGGCCTTGAGACAGGGGATGAGAAGATCCTACGGGAGATGAATAAGGGTGTGAAAACTTCCGAAGTTATTGAAGCCTCAAGGTTGGTAAAAAGATCGGGAATCGTACTTTCACAAACCATAATTGTAGGGCTTGGAGGGAGATTAAATTCAAAAAGACATGCTCAGGCAACGGCGAGTATCCTAAATGAGATAAAACCGGATCAAATAAGGCTTCATACTCTCACACCAATAAAAGGAACTGATTTGGGCGATAGGATTTCATATGGTGAGTTTGAAGTACTTTCACCTGAAGAGACCTTAAAAGAGATGGCAGGGCTTATAGCAGCTCTTGACGTACAAAGCGAGATCGTAAGCCATCGTTCTAATTATATCACTTTCAAGGGAAGACTTCCTGAGGATAAATCCGAAATACTTAGTCTTATAGAGTACACCCTCTCACCTGAGGGGCAAAAGAGTTGGGCGGCTAGAAAAGCACGTTATAATGTTGCACGTCTTCTCTTTGAGTTTAGAAGGATGTTTGGTGATGACAGAAAAGATTAAATGCTTCAAATGCAATGGCAACGCAATCATCTTTCAGAGATACTCAGGTATGCACCTGTGTAAGAATCACTTTATTGATGATGTTGAAAGAAAGATCAAAAAGAGTATCAGAAAGAATTTTCCCGTAGGAAAAGGCGAGGGTATCGCAGTTGCCCTCAGTGGTGGAAAGGACAGTGCAGTAACACTTTATATTCTCTCAAAGATTTTTCAAGAACGAAGAGATATCAAGATAAGTGCTATAACCGTAGATGAGGGTATTAAGGGCTATCGAGATAATACTATCAAAAAGGCGATAAGCTTTACAAGAGAATTGGATGTCAGGCACCATATCGTCTCTTTCAAGGATGCTTACGGTATAACACTTGACGAGATAGTGGCAATGGATCCTGATCAAGCCCCTTGTACATTCTGTGGTGTGCTTAGAAGGCAGATACTCAATAGTGCGGCAAGGAAGACAGGGGTAGATAGAGTTGCCACAGGGCATAATCTTGATGATGAGTCACAATCTATCTTTATGAATTATTTGAGAGGAGACACCGAAAGGTTGTTGAGAACAAGTATAGATAAAGCCTGCTTTATCCCCAGAATGAAACCTCTGCAGGATATTCCTGAAAGAGAGGTCGCACTTTATGCCATTGTGAATGGAATTGATATGGATATGAGTGAATGCCCGTATGCTTCTCAAGCTTTACGCAACGAGATAAGAGAGATGCTAAATGATTATGAGATCAAACATCCCGGCACAAAGTACTCGATAATACGTGGTTTTGATAAGCTATCTCTCAGTGCAAAGAGAGAAGGTCATCATCTATCCGGTTGCGTCATCTGTGAAGAACCTTGCAGTGGTGTCATGTGCAAGGCATGCAATCTACTTAAACAATTGGGTAAAATCTAGAACTTCCATCGATTGGTGAGACCATTGAAGAGTTCGTATAGGATTGTAGTGCTGCCATTGCAACTGCTAGCACATATCTCCCGTTTAAACCTGAAGAAGGTGAATGTATTCCATTCGAAACAACATGGATAAAGTGCTCAATTTCTCTTCTGAGCGGCTCCTCTTTATCCACTTTGACCACTTCTATTCTACCTCCATTAAAATGAACCTCTAGAGTCTGTTTAATATAATCTAGATAAGCAACACCTTCTAGGCCCATAACAGCTAATGTTCTGACCTTATGGGGTGTGAGCCAATTAGTCTCTATAATTCCGGAACAGTTACCACCAAATCGCATCAGAATGGATGCACGGTCCTCAAAAGGACGGACTCCATTTCCTGCTATCGTCACAACATTCTCCACCCTTTTTCCGTAGAGGTACGATATGACGTCTATATCGTGCACTCCAAGATCTGTAATAACTCCAACGTCCCGAATCCTATTATTGAAAGGCCCAACTCGTTTTGCTGATATCGATACGATATCCCCAAGAACCTTCTTATCGATCATCTCTTTGAGTTTAGATACCGCAGGGTTGAACCTCTCTATATGGCCTATAACAAGTCTCACTCCTGCTTCCTCTGCTGCACTAATTATCTTGTCAGCATTCTCAAGTGTATCTGATATCGGTTTTTCGATAAGAATCCCTTTGATCCCATGGTCTATAGCATCAAGAGCGACCATCTTATGCATGGATGTTGGAACGGATATACTTATTGCATCAGGTCCTTCTTCCAGCATTTCCTTATAATCTAAGTAAGCTTTGGTATAGTACTGGCGGGCTACAGACTCTGCTCTTGCTTCGTCATTATCGGATACACCTATTAGGGCTACAGACTCCATCTCACTATAAACACGCGTATGGTTTTCGCCCATTACACCTACGCCTATTACACCCACTCTCATCTTATCTTCGCTAGATAACAGATCAGATCCACCGATCAAAAACAACCACCTCAAAATTTACACCTGGATCAGCCCTATCCTGATGTAACTGCCATTCTATGTATTCTCCAATCTTTCCATTAAGATTACTAGTATATATAGTAATCGGTCCTCGGCAGAATTTCCATTATTTCTCATTTCACCTTATTATTGAGCGTACCAATCTTTTCAATGGTTAATTCAAGTTCATCACCAGATCTTAAAAAAATAGGGGGATCTCGCTTAAATCCTACGCCCCCGGGTGTACCAGTTCCAATTATATCCCCTGGTTCAAGAGTAACCGATTCTGATATAAATGATACAATCTCATAAACACTGAACATCAAGTTTCTCGTATTCGATTTCTGCATGATAACCCCGTTCAACTTACACTCTATGTCAAGGTTATCTGGATCACCTATCTCATCCACAGTTGTTATACAAGGTCCGATAGGTGCAAAGGTATCAAAGCTCTTGCTTCTGAAGAACTGGTTGTCCCTTGCTTGGATATCTCTTGCTGTTACATCGTTTAGGATCGTGAAACCTAGAACGTATTCTTTTGCCTTTTCCTTTGATACGTGACTGCATCTCCTTGCCATAACTATTGCAAGTTCAACCTCATAATCTGTCTCTTTTGTGGGTAGTAAGATCTCGTCACCGGGACCAATAACGGCGGTTGGTGATTTGGCAAATATCATAGGCTCTTCAGGGGGCTTATCACCGAACTCAAGAGCGTGATCTCTATAGTTGAGCCCGAGGCAGATCATCTTTGTAGGGCGCGGGATCGGTGGTAACAACTCAACCTCACCGAAAGTGAAGAACTCCGTGAGCTCCAAGTGCTGCCCTACATCTCTTGCAATGTCTAGTGATTCTGGGTAATATCTCAGAAGGATATATATGCTGTCTAACCCGCTTTCTCCCAGATCAACTATATACTTGTCAGCAATAACTGTGCCGAGCCGGGGTTCGCCGGATTTAAGGAACCTAACCAACTTCATTATATCGGTATTCAGTTAGATTCGATTGACATGGGTGCACCCACTTCCTCGAATAGCTTAACTATCTTGTTGGGATCTCCTGTTTCTACCTTCTGTCCTGCCTTCATAAGCATTGCTCTATCACAGACCGTTTCGACAAATTCGGGATCATGCGAGACGATGACATAAGTCTGTCCAAGCTCTTCTCTTGATTTGAGAATAGACCTCGTTATGTCATTCATTGTTATGGGGTCAACTGTACCTGTCGGCTCATCAAGTATCAATACCGATGGTTCGGTCATAAGTGCTCTTGCAAGGGCAATTCTCTGTTTCTCTCCCTCACTCACAAAGTCGGGATACTCATTTAGAATCTCCTTTATCCTCTCAGCATCAAATCCAACAGCCTTCAAGACGGCGACACATTTTGCTTTTGCTATCTCTTTTGGCATTGCAAGTCCGATCGAATCTGTGAGGTTCTCCATTATGTTGCTGTGGTG
>JAXHTN010000270.1:0-2405 GCA_034190145.1 Halobacteriota archaeon
CATCTTCTATGTCGCAGCCACCATTAGAGTCCTTCTAACTGGAGAGGATATTGACTTCTTCATAAATATAGCAAACAAGGTACTCAAAGGCGATTTTTTGAGGAGATGAGGTATAAGATAAAGGGTAGATTAAGTTATTGTTAATTCTGTTCGGTCACCTTGTACATCTGTTGCACTTAGACTAACAGTGAGAATACCAGTTTCGGAATCGTAATCATGTGAATTGAGCTTAACATCATAATTGGTCGAAGAGATGTTAGTTGGTTCAAATAACGTTTTAATTTTTAGATCCTGTGTGCCATACATCTCAACTTCAAGATCGATCTTGTCTTTTTCAGAGCTGAAAGAGAATACATTGTAAGTGCCATCATTCTGTAAATATGTCTCAGGATATGAATCGCCTATCCGGTATTGGAGCGTATGGATGGATCTGTCGAGTATCGGAAGAATCATATATCCATATCCGCGATCTTCGTAGTAGCCGACAATTTGGTTTTCATCAATATTTGCCTCTGAAATGTGTTGATTTGGAGGCAAAGGTATCTTAAAGACCAGATTGCCTATTAAATCGTAATCATACGCTTCAACCGGCATCTTTGAGGTATCTATCTCTATTGAGTTACCTTCCCCCTTCGAGATATCTGCATACCTACAATATAACCACTGTGAGTTCAATTGGGCGTTGTTTTTAGGAATGTATCTATCAGGAGTTTTTTTAATATTATCAAACCAAGAGATCCATTCGTCTGCAATAGCCCGGTTGTCTTCAGGCTTTTCTGCATAAAAATTGGTAAAATGAGTCATTATAGATGTTGTACATGCCATACCATCCGGCGCAACTCCAACCATGTAACCATATACATCTAACCATTCCCTATAGGTAATCAACACACCATTGTCTATCCCTTCTTTAGGTTTCAATTCGGAGATTATACCAAAATGAGTAGTAGCATATTTCACTTCGTATTGATTCAAAAGTGCCGTTGTGGACTCGTTACTTGAAGGATTGTAGTAATACCCATGATCTGGCGGAACCATACTTTTGGGAAACGAGAGGTTATTTTGTCTGCTTATCTCGCTAAATACATAGAAATGATCTTTCACTGCGGTGTGATTCCAGGGCTTGTGTTGGGCAACATCATAAAATTCACCTTGGTGATTCCATTCGCTTGCATTTTTACCCCACTCACCCTGATTTGGGTTGATACAGACCTCAAAACCCTCATCAATCAGATAGCCATCTGCAAACATCGCATGACTAACTCCATGAAGGCCGTATTCAATGTATGCCGAATTATCTTTGATATACTGGATGATGGCATCGTCTTCCGGGGCGCAAAGATTGGGTGTGTTGTTCCATTCGGCCCCATAAACAGTCGTTGTAGGATACTCGGCACAGATATTCTCCTTATCAAAATCCATCATTATGAATGCACACATAAGTCTTGTACCAACCTTTTCACCAATATAAACGAGGTTCTCATAATCTTCAAGAAGGTGAGTACGGTTTGGTTGTGCATAGCTATCGCGCCAACCAGTGTCGTCAATAGTGGCGGTCATAGGAAAAGGCATGAAAATCTCTGTTCCACCGACATTTGTCGATTTTGCACTTACCAGGTTGAGCCTATTCACCGGCTCAAATGATGAAAACAGATATGAAGCAAAAGGAAGTGTAATTGCTATGAATATCAACAAAAAGACATACAAATGCTTTTTTGAAAATATTAATTCAAATCTTAAAAGCTGAAAAAAAATTTTATCTTCATCTATCTTTATGTTGAGGTTTTTAGTACCAAATCTGCCAATACGGGCAATTAATACCATGAATATCCCAAGAAGTAATATCAAAAAGCCTCCAATAGCAATTTTTTGGGCCGCCGGGCCAAAACTTATGTCCCTTAGGTATATACCACTACTTATCACGGTACCAATGATCATTGTGTAAAATCCAAAAAATTGAAGATATTTCTTTATCATACTTATCACCGAATTTTTTTAAGTTTAATTTAAGTTTCACAGTAAAAGATCTTGTTTCATATACTTTCATAAAGTTCAATCATCTGTTTCGCAATTATTTTTGAGTCGTGGACCTCTTCCACATAATTTCTTCCTTTTATACCTAATTCTTCTCTCATACTTGGATTTTCTATCAGGAGCTTAATATTATCATAAACATTATCCGGATTGGTACTCAATATCGGAATTCCAGGATAATAAGCTTTCATTTCATCCCGAATAAAACATAGGACCGGTTTTCCCATTGCCATGCATTCAACAGCAAAATAACCGTATGTTCCGATCAATAATTGATCAACAATAATATCTGCACTATTATAAATTTCTAATGCTTCTTCATGTGATCTATCTTCAACCAAAATAAAATTAAAATCATATCCCTCATCTTT
>JAXHTN010000271.1:0-2386 GCA_034190145.1 Halobacteriota archaeon
TCCAATCGTTCAAACCCAACCATCACTCTTTTAAAAGACTCAATCCATGCATTGAATCTCTTTCACAGAACTCCTGCTCTTGTAGGCTTCGCAATCGAATCTTGTGGGTCTGCCCCGCCCTTGCCTTTTGCTATTTCGTTTGTTCACAGGGATATTTGATTTTATACCTCTTCTTCCAAGGTACTGCCTTATTTCACTTGAATCATATGCAGCATCTGCGTTTATCTCGTCGGGTCTTGTTCTGGGTCTACCCCTCTCACCTTTGAGTGAGATCTTACAGGCCAGATCAATGAAATGTAAATCTGTCATATTCATTTGCTGCACTTATCACGATTCTCAATGGATGCCCTTCCTTATCTACTGAAGCATGGATCTTTGTACCTTTCTTATTTTTATGACCGTCATATCCTACACATTCACCCCCTTTTTTGCAACTACTTTCTTGCGATCTACGGAAACGGAATCTATGGATATTTCACCTGATCTGTATGTGATATACTATAACGACTGGAAGATCCTGTCCCAAACATCCTCTTCCTGCCATCTTTTCATCCTTCTCCATGCGGTGACTTATGATCTATACTTCTCTGGCATATCTTCCCATTTACATCCTGTTGTCAGGACGTAGAAGACGCCATTTAGTGCGGTTCTATCATCTGCTCTTGGTATACCGGTCAAGGCAGGTATCGGAAGAAGAGGTTCGATAAGCTTTACATTCCATGTCTGTTAATTCCTCAAATTTCAGGAATTCCCCTCAAATTATGATAATTTGTTATACAAATAATGAATGTAAATGTTTTGAAATGAGTTCAAAGGTAATATTTTGTTTATTCGGAACCAATCGACCAACAAAGGGAAAATTATTTTATGGCTAAATACTCGGTACGAGGAATTTCAGATAGTGCAATTACAGATGTTTTGTACTCTTATCAGTGTTATCTGGAAGTTAATATTTCCTAAACAGGAAAGAATTTAAAAAGATCCCTTATATCATAGGAATAGGTGATATGATATGTACTTATTAAAATCTAATGATGTAACCGAACTTCTTCGGATAGGAGATTGAAAAACAGGAGAATGTAAATATGTTCTCAAAAAACGAATTGGCAACTAAAATAGAGAAGATGATTGAAACTCCTATGATTATTCTTGCTCTTTTAGTAATCCCGGTCTTAATAATTGAACTTGAGATATTGCAAACAAACCTGAATTTGGTTTCCATTGCTAGAAAAATAGATGATGGTATTTGGTTTGCATTTCTACTGGAGTATCTGGTTTTGGTAAGCCTTTACGATGATAAAATCAGTTTCACTAAGAGAAGTTGGTTGAATTTGATTATCCTTGCAGTATCCCCTCCGATATTCTCTCCTGATGGTTTTGCATTGGTTCGATCCCTAAGGTCTCTTCGGGCTTTAAGATTATTTAGGGCTCTCAGGTCTCTCAGAGTATTAATTGCGCTTAGAAGAGGTGTTAAACCAATTTTAAATGTATTTATCAAAAATTCTATGCATTATGTCACTTTAATTACAATTATACTAATAATATTATCTGGTATTGCTTTCAGCTGGATTGAACATCAAGATAATTCGATTCAAGGAATTTTTCAAGGCATATGGTGGGCTATTACAACAGTTACTACCGTTGGTTATGGAGACCTTTATCCTGAGAGCGAATCGGGAAGAATATTGGCAATAATAGTAATGATCATTGGTATTGGATTTGTATCCGTCTTAACCGCCAATATAGCTTCTTACTTTGTCGAGAAAGATAGAGAAAAAACTGAAGGTCTGGGGAGGGATAAGGAAGATAATGTTCAATTGATATTGGAACGATTAGACGAATTATCAAAGAAATTAGATGAAATCGATCGAAAATTACCTTAGAAGAGGTTAATAAATCCCCACCCGACCGCCACGTTGGTTTTTCGGACGTTTTCACAGTTTAAACGTGACCTGTGGCCGGGGCTTTCATTCCTCATACGATCAACTCAAGACTAAAAAAATCACCCACCCAAAGCCTTCTCCTTCACCTCAAAGATATTGCCGTCAAGGTCTTTTATGAAAAGGAATATGTCATCACCTCCCTTGGGTAGCTTCTTAAACTCGATGTCCAACTCAGCGCACCTATTCATAAGGCCTTCTCTGTCAGAGACACTGATGCATACATGGTTGAATCCGAAAGTAGGCTCACTCTTCTCAAATAAAAATATCTCAAAGTGCACTTCATCATCCTTGTAGTCAACCACACTGCACTGGTCATCTATTCCAAATAGGCTTCTCGCAAGATCCGCAGGGAGTACAAATGTTCTCACCTTCGTAAGACCTAGTAAGTCCTGGTAGAACTTGTCGCTATTCTCAACGGATCTGGATGTAAGTGCAACATGATT
>JAXHTN010000272.1:0-2378 GCA_034190145.1 Halobacteriota archaeon
ATGATCGTTGCTTTGATAACATTAGAATGTGTTAACTTATGGTGTCTTAGCTTTGGAATCTTCTCGCCTACTACTTTGACTATACCGAGTTGATCGAAGATTCCAGCTACGATGCCAAAATTATCTATCTGCGTTGTTGTTATATCCATAATCGCATCCCCTCTCATATATTGAAAGGGGTGATGTTTAAAATGGGTTTGGGTGGGGGTGCCTGAAAATGTTTTGTGTGGGAGGGATTGCTGCGGAATGTGGGATATATTACAACCTTTATGACATCGGATCCACCGCTTCCAGTAGCAACTATTTTTGAAATATAAATCCCTTTTCAGGCACATATGTTGCCAGGGAATCATTTTCAAAAATCCTCACTTATTATACCCTTTACAACCTTTTAGGCCGCAAAAAACATTCAATAGTCCCAATACATAATATATCTCTTTATTTCCCAATAACCAACCCCGCAATAGTATTCTTCTGTACCTCCCTTGTTCCTTCGTAAATCTCCGTTATCCTAGCATCCCTATAGAATCGTTCCACTTCATAATCCAACATATAACCGTAGCCCCCATGAATCTGAACAGCCTCTTCACATACTTCCACAGCCACCCTCGCTGTGTAAGCCTTTGCCATTGAGGTAAGTTTAGGATCGATCTTTCCACAATCAAAGTTCCACGCAGCCTTGTAAACAAGTAGCCTTGCAGTCTCAAGCTTTATTGCCATATCAGCAAGTTTATGTTGAACCACCTGAAGGGACGAAATTGGACGCCCAAACTGCTCCCTCTGCTTGGCATATGCTAAAGACCTATCAAAGGCCCCTTGGCCAATGCCCAATGCCTGAGCAGCGATTTCTATTCTACTCTCATCAAAAAATTCCAAAGTCTGGTAAAATCCCATGTTTTCACCACCCACAAGGTTTTCTCTTGGAACCCTCACATCGTTAAATGAAAGGTCGGCAGTGGATGTCATCTTAATACCCATTTTGGCACCGATATCAGTCGCCTCAAAACCATCTCTATTCTTCAAGTCATCGACGATGATAGTGCTTTGTCCCCTGTGAGTTGGCTTTGCGTCTTGATCTGTCTGACATAAAACGATTACGTAGCTTGCGATCTCACCATTTGTGATGAATGTCTTTGTTCCGTTGATGATGTATTCGTCTCCATCCAAAACCGCTTTCGTTGACATCTGGGTGATGTCGCTTCCATGATCCGGCTCAGTAAACGCACCGGCAGATATTGCTTCTCCTTTTGTCAATGGCGTTAGATACTTGTCCTTTTGATCTTCGGTTCCACGCCTAAGGATTATGTCTGATGAAAAGTCAGAAAGAACAAGGGCCGTACCAAGCCCTGAATCTCTCCTGCAAAACTCTTCGACTATCAGAATGTTCTCAAAAACACCAAGGCCCTGGCCACCATACTCTTCTGGAAAATGTACACCGATAAAACCCAATTTGCAAGCTTTTTTCCAGATATCAAAGGGGAATTTCTTATTCAATTCATGATCTAATGCCACCTCTTTATCAAATTCTCCCTCGGCAAAATCATAAGCCGCCTTTTGAATATCTCTTTGTTCTAGAGTCAACTCAAAGTCCATTTTAAATACCTCATTAGTGATTTAATTATAGATGTTTTATCAATTCCCATTGCATTAACTATAAAATTGATTTTCGCAGCCTCGTCACCATATATAGTCATAGGTTTGAGACCTCCGTAAGACGTTCAAATCAGAAAGTTACGAAAAATCTCAGACCATCTTTCATAGAATGATATTTAAAATAAGAAGTACAATAATATAGAGAAAGATGATTTCCACGTTACAGATAGACTGGACAGAGATCGAATTTATAGGAAGAGTATTACTCTCAGTTCTTTTAGGGGCTGTTATCGGTTTTGAACGTGAAATAACACAAAAACCCGCCGGGTTAAGAACGCACATATTTGTATGTATGGGTGCCTGTCTATTCACTATCTCTTCGTATAGCCTCATTCCAGCGGGCTCAACCGCAACAACAGATCCATCAAGAATAGCGGCAGGTATAGTAACAGGAATAAGCTTTATCGGCGCCGGTAGTATCATTGCAGGGAAAACTGATGTTAGAGGATTGACTACGGCAGCATCTCTTTGGGTAATTGCCGCAATCGGTCTGATGGTCGGTCTGGGGAACTATATTCTACCAATGGCTTCTACCATTATCGCTTTTTTTGTACTGCGTCTTGGTGTTGTTTCTGATAAACGAACTGGTTAGTCAACGCATCTTTGATACCTAGCAAGTAGACTTACTGCAATCAACAATGCTTTCCACTTCAAGCTTGATCCTCTTCGGTTTTTGTTTGAATCTAATCGCGTCAGTAGATTCAGTTTTACATATCCAATCGCAG
>JAXHTN010000273.1:0-2376 GCA_034190145.1 Halobacteriota archaeon
TATGTTACTCCTTGTAATTCTGTCGCGGGCCTCTTTCTCAGAGTTATTCTTCTTCATCGTTCATTACATCTACCACTTGCCCGAATATATATCTTTTCAAAGAAAGAGATGATCAAACCTATGCTAGTGCATCCATAAATCTCTCTTTTATTGCCACAGGAGAGAGTGGAATTCCTCCGACATTCGAATTTCCGGGTTTTATAACTACGTGGATGAACCTAGGGCCGTCCCTTGATTCATCATATAGCCTGGCCATGGTGGAATTGAGTTCCTCTTCTGTATGCACTTTGCATGTATTCTTAAGTCCGGCACCTATCGCAACCAGTTCGATATCCATATCTGAATATGCGTATGTCCGCTGGTTTCCTGTGCTTCCGAAGGCGCCATTGTCAAGGCAGATGATTGTAAGATTCTTCGGTCTTTCTTTTGCAATTGTGGGCAGTATACATGTTGCAGATATGCTTCCGTCACCATCGATCACCACGACTTCTCTATTTGTCTTCAGTGCCATTCCAAAGCCTATTGGGGATGCCTGACTGTAACTACCGAGCATATAGAAGTTGAGATCCCTGTCACGGATGCTATAGAGCTCCTTGCTTGGAATACCAATATTTGAAATGACTGCTTCAGTGTCCAGATGACGAGCTATTGCTTCTATTGCGTCGTATCTGGTCATTTCACCATTTCTTATCTCTTTATTGTAATTCAGATATGATCTCTTCTCTCTATCTGGAAATTCATTATCAATAAATTCGTTTCCACACGCTTCCCATGCTTTTGGTGATATGAGTGCTACAAAAGGACAATTATTTTCATATGCGCCGTCTATGACATCAGTTATTAGACCAAGGTCGCCTGAGTCTTCAATTATCTTGTAGGGTATTTCCCAGGCCTCCAGTGCCTTCGGGATCTTCTCATTGAATGGTATCTGAGCCGCTATCTTCTCGTTGTATATCCCTCGCCAGCTCGCAATAATTGGTAGAGGCAACTTATAGGTAGAGGATAAGGAGAGGATTGCGTTCAGGCTATTTCCAAGACCGGAACTCTGAATTACCATAGCCGGCCTGCCACCGGCGAGATATACACCAGCAGATGTTCCAACACAATCCTCTTCTTTGTTGAATATGATGTTGCGAATTCCTTCACCGGAATCGAGAAGTGAGCATAGATTCTTCGCTCTGTCGCAGGGCAAAGTAGTCGTAATCTCAATATTTCTCTTCCTGAGTATCTCCATCACTTGGTCTTCTGCTTCAAACATTCTCTAAGTTCACCTTCAATATATTCTAGTTCGGTAGTCGGACCCACCACAAAGTCGGGCTTGATCCTGTGAAGGTTATAGTCCTCCTCTATCCTCTTGTAGCCCCCACCTGTCACGTTCAACATTATATAGTCATCCTTCCCTATTCCCCCGCTATCTGTTGCTTGGATAAGTGCCCCAATAGCAACGCAAGCGGCAGGATCAAGATCAATACCCTCCAGATCGGAAAAGAGCTTTTCTGCTCTCTTTGCTTCGGTATTGTCAACCATATACATAGATCCATTTGATCTCTTCAGAATATCGTATACTCCTCCTTTGACTGCGTATGGAGGGTTCCTTGTGGACAAAACGCTTGCGTATATCTTCTCAATTGCTTCCTCTGCGTCTGGCATATCCTCTTCTGCGATGATATCGTCCCTTCCTGAATTCCATGCATTTGATATCGGCGTGAATGGCTTATTCTGGGCAAGATGCATGCGAGGTAGTGTATCACCGAACCTGCCGTCTCGAACTGTGCGTTCTGCCATCTCAAATGAACCTATTGCACCTGCTCCGCTACCTATTGCCTGGAAGTAGTGATCCGGTAGTCTCTTCATACGGGCAACACAATCGAGCATCACAACACCCATGCCATCCCTTCTCGCAACATTTTTCACGCCGCCTTCAGGGATCATTCCATCAAGATGGCCAATCTCTGTGCCTACCTTTATTGCATCGGTATAATCACCATCAACAGCAACGAGTGTCACTTTTTTTGGCTCGATTGTGGTCCACATCCTCTCATCTATATAATCAGACGGAACCACAGTGATTACAGGAGTATCTATCGATGATGAGATCTGTGAAAATCCTCTCGAAGTGTTGCCTGCCGAAGCTATGACTAGTATCTTTCCCCTTGCTCTCTCGTGAGCACGTTGAAGTGTAGGGACTGCTTCCAGTTCTTTGAAGGAGCAAGTCTTGATATTTCCCCCCTTTTCAGGAAAGTATCCGCTGAATGTTATATAGAGGTTTGAAAGACCAAGCTCTCTTCCCAGACCCTCGCTTCTGTATGTAACAGGACCCGAATCAGAAGAAGAAGGATTCTTTACAGGTAGCCAATCAATAAACCTCCACAACCC
>JAXHTN010000274.1:0-2365 GCA_034190145.1 Halobacteriota archaeon
AGAATAATCGAAGAGACAAAAAGCTTGTTTATGCTGGCTATATAGTACTGACTATCTTCCTCCATTTCCCCCGATGCACTAATCAGATCAAGGCTATTGTCACCAGAGGATACATGAAAGACAGCTCCGTAGATATACTTCTTTGTAGCTGCATTCCTAACCAATTGATCTAGGGTTGATTGATTCAATGAATCTTTCATTTCTATCCTCTTTTGCCGCTCTGTTCTATGTCTGATAGCCAACCATTCTTCATAGTGACTTAGATGACGGGATTTTGCATAACTTTGCTAATCTGCAGCGCGGCTTTTTGCGTCGGCTGCACTTGTCCTGTTATGTTTCTCCATTTTTAATCTTCCTAAAAGCTGTTTGTTCCTGCTGAACAATACCTCTTAATAATCTGCCTAACACATCTGAACCAGTGATAATTCGTCGTTGCTCAACACCCCAGAACAAGATTATATCTTCGTCTATCACATCATCACCTGTCCGTTCTGGAAACACTTTAAGTTGAACTATTACCTCTCCCAAAGATGTTTTTGGATCTCTGAAAACGATCGGTCTATGGCAAAATTTCAAAGGATTGAAATCATCTTCCTCAAAAAGAACTGATCGAACAAAAGCATCAGAATCTAATGCAAGGCGTGGTTCAGCTGTTGCATCGATAAGTATTATCCATTTTCTTTTACTAGCTTGTATTTTTTTCAGAAAGGGATCTTTATATGAAGGTTTTGTGATAGAAAATACAGGCCTGTTATTGTTGAAAGGAAGCTCAATTATGCTATTAGAGTCAATTGGCTCACCTTCTTCGATTATTGTCAAATCATCAATGGCTAAGAAATTTAAAGCACCTTTTCCCTCAATCTTTTCAATATCTGTTTCTGGTGAAGCTATATGTAGTTTCAGAAGTTCTCGTAGATCTTTTTCTTGAAAAAATGTTATTGCCTCCGTACCTAACCATTTGTCCAGTATTAAAGATGTAGGCTTTGCTACCGGATAAAGTAAGAATTGGTAAAATCGAAGAATTGGTGACAACAGAGAGGCAGTTTTCATGGCATGTCTCGAAAAGTATGCTTGAGGTATGATTTCGCCCACAAAAGTGATGATAACTGTTGAAAAAACAAACGCAATGGTTCCAGCCATAACGGAGTTCGATAATAATGTCAATAATACATTTATCCCTACGTTCCCCCACAATATCGTTGTCAGAAGGAAATTTGAGTCCTCCCTCAACTTTGCGATTTTCAATGCGTGCTTATTGTTCTTTTTCGATTCTATTTCGAGTAGTAGCTTGCTGATACTGAAAAAGGCAAGGTTAAGACCTGAAAACATAGCTGACTGAGAGATACAGAATACAATTCCAATCCAGATTAGTAGACTCATATTATATTTACTTAACCTAACTTATTAGTTATACACATTTTCTACGTTAAGTTTTCAACCTATTTTACATTATCCGAAAATTCAAGAATAATGGTTACAGTTCGTTCAGACGGATATAATTTCATTTACCTATTTCAATTACCATAATAGATATGGGTGGAGGGAAGATATTTCTGAATTTGAGATACGGTTGAAAGATCTTCTAGAGGCCTATTCTGATTTCTTACAGCGCAGGCAGTTATCTGATCCCAAAATCGTCCCTATCTCGTGCAGTGGGTACGGGGGTTTCTGCACTTTGCCCATTAGGGACCAGGATATTCATTTTAACAGACACGTGATCTTTTCCTTGAGAAAATAGGATGACGCACCCGGATAGAACCCTTACCAGATTCGACAGGCTTCAAATGCCATTCGGATTTATTATTTCCAGTATCTTGACTCGTCTCATGAACATTTCCATAATATACACATCCGAAATTTAGATCCAGAACCAATGTTAAGTAGAATGAAAGAGATTATGCATCTGCGTCACTACGCCTCAAACACGGGAAAAACCGCCCTGTTCTTTTTGGAGAATTAGAGACTTATCAGTTCGTTTCATTCATTCGGACCCCACCAAGCTATCGGCTTCGACGAACTTCTTTTAACCGCGAGCATTACACGCCACCGATAATAACATTAATGATACCTACATTCTGCATCAAACCCCCCGAACCCAAAAGTCCCCTACCTGCAACAACATTCGCCGAATCATCCGGCAAATCTATCATAGACTTGCCCTTAAAAACAAATTCCTGTAACCAATGTGCAAGGTAAAGATAATGATTGAGGTGGACAACTATCTGGCTGTAAAAATCAGAATGTCTTTTCAAATCCTCTTTTACCGTATCTCAAAGTCAAGTTATATTTACCCTCATACTTTTGAAAAATCATACAAATTATAATAATAGCAATACATTACGTGAAATTATATCCATTCAAACAA
>JAXHTN010000275.1:0-2358 GCA_034190145.1 Halobacteriota archaeon
TTTTTCGAAGTTCTTCATAATATATTTGGAGTATCAACAATAACTCAATTAGGATGAGTAAACGGCTGCAAAGTGATGAAGATCACGAAGATCTCTGGAATATTGACATAAATGATCTTATAAATAAAGTCAAAAGACGTAATGCAAGATCTGTGGGGCTCCAGTTTCCTGCAGGGCTAAAACATTTATTTTCTATTGCCACTGAAATAGAAGATCAAACCGGTGCAGAAGTCATAATCTCAGGAAGATCGTCATATGGTGCTTGCGATATAGATGAAGATTTAAAGGGCTCAGTGGACATCCTTTTTCACTTTGGACATTCAGAGATCACACCTGATGAGAAGATTGAGTTTGTGGAAGTAAGGTCAAATATTGACGTCTCATCTGTGATCAAGGAAGCAATTGGATTAATCCGAGAAGAATCACATATTATTGGCCTTATCACAACCGTTCAGCATGTTCATGACCTTTTGAAAGCAAAAAAAATACTTGAAGACGCCGGAAAGATCGTCGCGATAGGTGATGGGGACTACCGTACTAAATATCCCGGTCAAGTACTTGGTTGTAACTTCACTAGCGCAAGAGTGGACTGTGACGAACTCCTATTCATTGGAAGCGGAGAATTTCACCCGGTTGGAGCATCAATTGCCACAGGGAAAAGAGTTGTTATTGCAGATCCTCTTGCAGGCGAGGTAAGGATTAGCGATCCTGAAAGGATGATGAAGAAGAGATATGCCCGGATTGGGTCAGTTCTTGATGCCAGATCTTTCGGAATTCTAATCTGTTCGAAAGAGGGACAAAAGAGGATGGAGCTAGCAAAAGAGCTGAAGATAAAAGGAATAGCAAAGGGTAAAGAGGTTTTCATGATTCTTATGGACGAGTTTGAGTCTGATCAACTGCTATCATTTAATGTAGACTTTTTTGTAAGCACGGCATGTCCAAGGATCGCAATAGATGACATAAGTAGATTTAATAAGGCAATCCTTACGCCAATCGAGCTGGAAGTTGTTTTAGGATTACGCGAATGGGATGATATTGTATTTGACGAGATATTGAGTTGAATACTATTTCCAAACCCTTTTGCTAACTAAAAGAGACTTATCATTAAGGAACTGCAGATGACTATTTACAAACAGGAGACAGAGGAGATGCTAAAAAACCTCCTCGATTCGACTGACCCAAGATTGACGCGAGCTTTCTTCTCATGGGCGCAGAATAATCCAAGATATATGCAGACCTTCATACACCTGATCCGAACGCATTACAAGACAAGGAAAGTGCGTGCTGATTGTAGGGCGAACGGAGTCATTGTGCCTGCATTTCTAATCTTAAGCATCACCTCTCAGTGTAACCTTGGTTGCACAGGATGCTTTGCAGCAGCCACAGGCACTCTTAAGAGTAGTGATCGGGTAGGAGGGCAGCTCGATTACGGGCAGTGGAAAAGGATAATTACGGAAGCTTCGGATCTTGGCGTATTCTTCTTTGTCATCGCTGGCGGAGAACCTTTCATGTATCCGGGACTACTTGATCTTTGCAAGTCTTTTAAAGATAGGTTCTTTCTCATCATAACAAACGCAACTGCATTCAGAGCGGAGGACTATGAGTGTCTGAAGAATATCTCAAATGTTGCCATAATAGCAAGCATAGAAGGTGACAAGTCATTAACTGATAGTAGGCGTGGGAATGGGACATATGATAAGGTGATGTCTTCACTTGATCACCTGCGCAAGATCGGTGTTCTGACAGGAATATCTGTTACGATAACCAGAACGAATTATGTGTACTGGATGGAAGAAGAGCATCTTGACGCGTTCGTCAATGACAATATAAGACTGATAGCATTTCTTGAATATATCCCTCTTTCAGCATCAAGCGATGAGGAGAGTAGTGATCACTTCCTCATGCTCACAGAAGAGGAACGCGAAGAATTCCGCTCAAGGATACTCGACTATCGGAAGAGAAAGCAGGTATATATCATCCATTCCCCTGGAGATGAAGAGTTCTTTGGAGGATGTGTATCTGCAGGAAGAGGATTTGCCCATGTAACACCTTCAGGGGACCTTACACCTTGCCCGATCTCAAACATTGCCACTCACAACTTGACTAAGTCCACACTTCATGAAGGACTTGCAAGCCCTCTCTTTGAAAGGATTCGGGAAGATGATCGTCTTCTTGAGACTGAAGGTATGCCATGTGCACTATTTGCCCACCCACAAGAAGTAGACGCTCTTGCACGCTCTGTTGGTGCTTATAGAACCGGTTATAAGGGAAAGCACTTGCCTTGAAACCGAAAGGTTTTATTTTAGAGTGTAGCTCGTTACCATCGTTACCTTTTTAATAAATGAGGCCACTACAGCT
>JAXHTN010000276.1:0-2346 GCA_034190145.1 Halobacteriota archaeon
ATTGATGTCATAAGGGTGCGTGCCAAATGTTACAATGAAATAGTAGAACTTCATAATCAATTAATATCCACATTATAAATCCCTTTTATTATCTCTTGACCTAACTGTAATTTACAGGAATCCGAAATACTAAATTGTCCTCTTTTTTCCTTTCAAATAGGTTAAAGTTACCAATTTTATTGAATGTCACTTCACTATGCAAGAGATAATCATCAGGTGGTATGGCGGAGGTATTTATTGATACATAGTATATTCCGTTCATCTTAGCTCCATCGATATACGTTGATGAGTTTTTAGCTGATTCGTTCAAAATAATTGTGTCAATTTTTTCAAAGAGACGTTCATTTGATTCGTTCAATCTGTAGAGATCAATATGACAGCGTCCTGATGGAATACCATTATCTATTATTTCGACTGTCATTATGTCTGAATTTGCATCGGGTGAATTTATTATATCCATCGAATAAGAGCCTGTGAGTAGGAATGTCGATGCCATAAAAATCGAGATTATCAAAACTAAACAGGCAAAAGTAGAAACTAAACTCCATAATACTCTAAAATAGAATTTAAAATAGAGTTTTGGCAGTGATTTTATATTTATATCGATCTTTTTAAACTTATCTTTCATTGATTCATTTCTAAAAAATTCCTTTAAACCTTTTATGTCGATCTCATCACGAAAAGTAATAATAAGTGAAATAGCTATGATAAGACAATAAACTAAATAATTTGTAGTTTCAGATAACTCCCATTTATATATTGATACCAATAAAGTATAACTAACTCCAAGTGTGAGGTAAATAAGAATTGAAAGGGGAACTGAAAATATCAATTTGCCCAATATATTACTTATCTTTTCTAACCGCTCTTTACTATTTTCCTCTTCCCATATGGAACTCCCCTTTATCAATAAAAATAGTAGTATCAATAGCAATTCTAATATCAAAATAGAAGTTAGGCCCCAAATTGGAAGGCTAATACTATCACTTATAATGTTATTACTAAAATATTCCCCTAGCTTCAATAAGACAGCGGATATACCGGCAAGTAAGGTAATTGCAACTGTTAGTATCTCCAGATCTCTACTACCTTCCCCCTCGCTCATCGTCTATAATTTATCCTTCATCTACTAATCCTTTTCCCCCAACGCGATAAAATAAGATTGGATCAGATTCAACCATTTTATTCACTCAAAAACTTTAATAATATTCGTATCCTCTTATATTAGATGGCTTTGAACCGGTGGAAGATACTAGCTCTCGTTTCACTTCTGATAACCTCTCTTCTCATCAGCGGCTGTATTTTAGATTCACAGATATATGGGGATATCGCCCCAAAAGAAGCAAATGAGCTTATCATGAAGAGATCCGGAGATGGGGACTTTATGATACTTGACGTCAGAACTTCCGAAGAATTTTCAGGCGGACACATTGAAGGTGCAATAAATATCGATTTTTACTCGGAAAATTTCGAGGATGAGATCGGTAAACTTGACAGAAATATTACTTATCTCATCTACTGTCGGACTGCCAGGCGTAGTTCACTTGTTCTTGATATCATGGAAGATCTGGGCTTTACCGATGTGTATAATTTGAAGGGTGGGATAGTCAGGTGGGAAGAGGAAGGCTTTCCTGTGGTGAGGTAAGCTGAAATATGTATTGTAAGATCAATCATCGTACTTATAAAACCCAACGAGCCTTCCTGGCGAAACGCCGAAATAGTAGAGGGCTTTTACTGTCCAGTTTCTAACTGTGCAGTATAAGATTCCTTCCCTCTCCCATCTCCTGGGGGAGGTACTTACACATTCTGAAATTATCATTATCTGATCGCCGCTTCTTCTTATCCTGCGCATAAGTTCCAGATCCTCCATCAAAGATATCTCTTTATATCCGCCAAGCCTTGTGAAGAGGTCCTTTCTCAAGAAGATTGCCTGATCTCCGTATGGAACTTTTGTCAAGCGGGAACGAAGTGTGATCGCTCTTGAAATTATCTTGAATATAATTCTTTCCGAACGGATGCAGAGGTTAAAAGCTCCTCCGACATATCTATCGTTTCCCAGAACCGAGATTATCTCTTCTAACCCCTCTTTTGGTAGGTGAGTATCGGCATGAAGAAAGAGTAGAACCTCTCCTTTTGCAATAGCAGCGCCTCTATTCATCTGATGGGCACGCCCCTTCTTTGAAGCAACCTTGATAACATTCGTATCTTTTATTGCTCTTATCGTATCTTCACTATCGCTTCCATCGACGACAATTATCTCAAAATCCACATTAGAAGAATTAAATATATTTTCTGTCACTTGATTTATACAATCCGCTTCGTTAAGTACCGGTATTATAATTGAAA
>JAXHTN010000277.1:0-2345 GCA_034190145.1 Halobacteriota archaeon
GTTCTAAGCTCGCTCTTCCAATCCTCTAAATTTTCAAATGTGAGTGACTCTTCGATAGGCTCGAGATCGTCGTTTTTAGGAAGGAGAATAAGCATCGACAGCTCTTCACCTTCATAAAGCACTCAAGCGCCTCTACAAAAAACTTACCGATGCGCTGGAAGGTGATCCCCCCTCCAAGATTCGGAGACGATTATGGTACGAGGCACGAGCAACGCTCAGACGGTGGATCGGAAGGGAATACGAAGGTGGGAAGTTGAAGAAGTTAATCGGTAAGATTAGCAACGGCTTCGAGTACTGGTTCACATCTGTGCTTCATCCGGACGTAGAGCCGACCAACAATAGAGCAGAGAGGGCGCTTCGGGAGCACGTTGTCCAGCGAAAGATCATCGGAACACTGCGTAATGAAAAAGGAACATCTATTCATGAGACCATGATGACAGTCCTGTCAACATGGAAGCAACGGGACTCAACAGTTTCCGGATGTTGAGGTTGATGTTGGGCGGGTAAACACGTACGCCATGGGAAACATACCCCCGGGCCATAATTAGGACAAAAAAAACTGCTACGAACCCATTTAAACCTGAATTCATATTATACGCCTCCAATTCATGTTTTTTTGAGATTTAAATCTCAATAAAACGGTGAATTTCTAAGCAATATCTCTAGTCGTATCTATCTGTATACCGCTGGCTACTTTAAATTTGATAAGATCGTTGACTTCTGTTTTTCCTCTCATCTTTGGAATGGAAAGTTTATTGTATACATTATCGCCAAGCCTATCTGATTTAACATCAAATACTGCATCACACAAATTCATTACTTTGTTTTCTGGTTTATTGTAATCGTTTAGCACATACAGATAAGAAATGGCCCCTGTCTCTTTTGTTAGCTCATAGATGAGATTTACAAGTCTTATAATTTTACCCAAATTAACATTCAACTCTAAGAAGAACGAGAACGTATCTATAATGATGTTAAAGTCACCCTCCTCTTGAATCTGGATGTTCTTTAATTGGTACTCCACAAAGTCTACAATCTCTTTATCAACGAATTCGTTACCAACGTTATTGATCATCTCACCAAATTTATTCAGGTAATACTGGCTGTATACATCTACAAAGTTGATATTTTTAGTATCAAGGCCCAGGTCCGTGATATTTTGAGAAATATATTTTGGGCGTCTTACTGTGGTAAAATAATATGTTTTTCTAACAGATGAAAAATGATGAAGAAAGACTTCTGACGTAGTCTCATCGGCATCTGCATAGAAATAAACGACCGTGCCAGCTGGCAGACCTCCACTCAACTCACTATCAAGAAAATTGATTCCGGTTGATTTGATAGGTGAGGTCGCTGGTCCCTCAGTTACGGATGGGGGTTGCACCCAACCCTTAGAATTGTGATTTGGGGAATGTCCTCGTCTAAGTATCTTTTCCAAGCTGTCCTCCATAATTGCTGCTCCTGTGTATTCACCACTTATAGTTAAAAAATATCACTTTAAAGTATATTAATCTGCTGTTTTATCATCAAAATTTTAAAAATTATGGCAAAAAATTAATAATGCTTCAGGTGATGAAGAGCTTTTACGCATATGGCGTTATCTTCTGGCGAGTGATCATCTTTACTATATCTTTATAGGGGGAGGGGCTTCGGGAGAGGTTCATAATTATTTTAGCCCATATGGCGATCCCGTAGATGGCTTTGTCTCGTTTTATGCGTTGATTAAGAATTTTGAGAGTAGGATATGAGATGGCTATATCCAGCAAGTCCACATCGAGGCATGAGGTTGCATGTATTGTGTCAAGTCTTTTAGCTAAAAATTGTTTGTGGATATAAGGGGGAATCTGTGTATTAGCTCGGATCAGTAACCCTTCCAAGGAACAAAATTGTTCCCGTTTCCTTCTCTTGAATTATAAAGATGAATGGATGGTCTGCTCGGAAGGTTTTAGGTTCAGGTGGTAAAGAAGTGATACCAACACTAACACCCGTTGCAGCAGCAGCCTCCGTACCTTCCTCATTTACATCGATAAAAGCTTGATGTACCACTGATTGTATTAAGAGCTCATATGTACCGTCTATTCCTGAAAAATCTGCTTTTTCAGTGAAAGCATAAGGCATCCCCATCTCTTCTAAATTTTCGTTGAGTGAATATCTTGTAGTAAAAGTAAATTTTGGTATAAAAACATTTACTTGCTGAGTTCCAAGCTCGCTCTTCCAATCCTCCAAATTTTCAAATGTGAGTGACTCTTCGATAGGCTCGAGATCGTCGTTTTTAGGAAGGAGAATAAGCATCGACAGCTCTTCACCTTCATAAAGCATCTCAAGAAGTTGCAATTCCTCCGTCT
>JAXHTN010000278.1:0-2333 GCA_034190145.1 Halobacteriota archaeon
GTCCTGACTACACAAATGGGATGAGGGCAATGTTTTTTTCAGACACTTCCCTGAATCCATGGGGTTATAATATCACTGGAATAGGTGATATGACAAACCATATTCCGGAAGGATACTGGCACTATTATGTTAGCTATCCTACTTTTTACCCTGCCATCGGAGGATATACTGTAAAGTATGTGAGTGATATCGAGATATTCAGCTCTGAGACACCTACTCCAAGTGGAGGAGATACTTCGGCTTCACTTGAGGCAACCGTTGACGTGACTGTGGCAATGCTTGGTATCTCTATTAATAGAACAGAAATTGACTATGGAAATATCAAACCGGGTTACAGTTCTGATGAAGAATCGATAGAAATTGAGAACATCGGATCGCTTAATACCGAGGTGTTTCTTGAGGTTCGAGGAAACGATCCAACTGCTCAGGAGTTTTATGATACGTCTTTATTCGTGAATGGTGGTAAGCATGATCCCTTGGACCTAATTACAAGTATACCGGTATCAGGTCTGGAAGTTGTCGATACGGTGCTTATAGTCCCAAATGACTGGAATGATGGCGGAGCCCAAGATGCATCATTTGTCTTCTGGGCAGAGATGTGAGGTTCGATGATGTTCAAAAAAATAGTGCATGCAACAATTTTTTGCGTTGTAATTGTATGCTTGGCATTCCCAGTAGCTGCAGATGACACTGCATGGTATTTGGAGTTGGATGGAGCACAAAAAGAGTCAATAGATAATTCAACATTTGAAGGTTGTGTAGGCTGTCATAAAGTTAATTATACAGATCAGGATGGCAAAGTATGGGTAGGTATTCCACTATACTATCTTATGGGAAGGGTGGACGATGATTCGCCTCACGGAGAAGGTGCTTTCAACGATAGTCTTGCATCAGAAGGATACGAAGTAGAGGTTATAACCGGAGATGGTTACAGTATAACTTTCAACTCGACATATCTTGCAGATATCGATGATTATTTCGTTGCTTGTTATCTGAATGACTCAATGTTACCCTATTTTGATGATGGGGGAAAACCTCTCACGCCATTGAAGCTTGTAGGTCCCGAACTTTCGGGAGAACAGAAGGTTGGAAATATTGTAAACATCACACTCAATCTTTCTGCGGCCCCATCACCTGATGAAAGCTGGAATTTAACACTCGTTGGTGACAAGACCGAAGTATACTCAATTTCAGAGATCAAGTCAATGCCATCGTATTCTGAAAGCGGTGGCTTTAAAAAATCCACAGGAAAGATTGTTGGGCCTTACTCATATACAGGAGTTAATATGACCTACCTTGCAGATCTTGTGGGGGGAATGACAAGCGAAAATAGTATCAAAGTAACCGCTTCTGATGGTTATTCAATGACATACACTTACGAGCAGGTTATGGGTAACTTAGCAACATACAATGTCAATACAGGAGATCCGGAGCCAAACGGCCAGATTGTGATGGTTCTTGCAACAAAAGAGGATGCTTCACCAATAAAAACTTCAAACGGAGGACCATTACGAATTGCTTTTACCGGAACGAACACCCCTATCACAGAAGGACATTTCTGGACCAAATATGTGGCTAAGATCGAGATAATCGGAGAGGTTGATGAGTGGAATTTGAGTATGTCTGGAAGGCTTTCTGAAGATATTGACAGGTCAACATTCGAGTCGTGCGTCGGATGCCATGGAGTTAACTTCATAGACGACGAAAACAGGAACTGGAGCGGTATTCCCGCATGGATGCTTGCCGGAACTGTGGATGATTTGAAGACACATGCCTTTAACGACGGTCTTTCCGATGTCGGTTATATGCTTTCTGTGATAGCAGGTGACGGATACAATAAGAGTTTTGAAAGTCATCGTATTAAGAGAAACAATGACATAATTGTTGCAAACGAAATCAATGGAACTGCAATTCCGAGAGGTAGTTCAAGCTTTCCACTCAAATTTACAGGACCGGATCTTGTAAAGAATGAGAATGTGAAGAACGTTGTTGAAATTGTGCTAGATATGCCGCCGGTGCCTTCGGCATCACTTACGGCAACAGCCAACATTGAGATACCGATGATCGGAATTACACTCAACAGATTGGAGATTGACTACGGGAGAGTCGCAGCAGGTGACAAGTCTGATAATGAGACAGTTGAGATCACAAATATAGGATCTTCGGAAGTAAGTATCACGCTCGAGGTGGATGCCACATCCAAAACAGGGCAAGATTTCTACGAAGCGTCGCTTTATTTGAACGACGATTTGTACAATCCTGTAAGGAAGATAACAAGTATACCATCACAAGAGGACGATGATGTTACAACACAACTCAGAATCCTACCCGAG
>JAXHTN010000279.1:0-2313 GCA_034190145.1 Halobacteriota archaeon
TTTGTCTGCCTCTAAGTCGTAGTAGTCGTTTATGGGGTGAGATACACAACACAAGAACCAATACAAAAAGGCCATTCTCAAAGTTAATAATACATCAACGTTGCCTCTGCTTGCAAGTATGACTCCTGCTGCTGCAGGAACAAGAGCCAAAACCGCCATTTGTGGTCTTTCAAATATGACAATATTCTTTAATTTTTCAAACACGTCCAATATAGTCACACTCCTATACTAACTAATAATCTGGGTTGTACTGATATCTATATAGCTCCCATAATTTTACACTGTTACAAGTAATTAATGTTTTGAAAGCTATATTTTCGCATGTATCGAAATAATAAGGTAACCACGTATATATCAGTAGATTATTTTAAAGTTACTAATTAGCGCGAAGGTAAAGTACAAAAAGTATAATTGAGCGGATATATACACTAATCTGAGAGTGAGATAATGAAGACCAATATTTCAATAATGATACCATCCTCGCTTACTATTGAAAGTCCAGATCCTAGGATAAAGACTTATAAAGTGGGACAGATTGCAAGGGCTGCTTCGATATTCGGAGTTACGAATATTTTCATTTACAGGGATACAAAGCTGGACGATAGTAGGTTTATTGAGGAGGTTCTAAAGTATGTCGAGACGCCACAGTACTTAAGAAAAAGACTCTTCCCACTCAAGGACGAACTGAAGTATGTTGGTACCATACCACCTCTAAGGACCCCTCATCATCCTCTGAAGCAGAAACTGAAAGACTTGAAGGTTGGCACATATAGGGAGGGTGCAGTGGTTAGTATGATCGGTGAGGGTGCAAAAGTAGACATTGGAATGGAGGGTCTTGCTGTTTTGCATATGTGCGATAAGATACGAAAAAACGATCGTCTAACCCTCAAGATCACATCGATAAGTCCACTTGAAGTAGAAGTTGCAGATAGAGAGGATATACCGTTTTACTGGGGTTACGAGACAAAGACAACCGGAAGGTTAGGGAAGACGATCTCAAGATTTAGTGATGAAAAGATAGTCTTAACCTCTCGATTGGGAGAGATTGTAAGTGTTGATAAGATGCAAGAGATTCTCTCAGAAAGAGTCCTCTTTGTCTTCGGACCCCCCAATAGAAGTGTGGAAGAGATATTACGTGAAGAGAATCTATCAACTGAAGATTTTTCCAGTACCGTCTTGAATACGATTCCCAATCAGAATACAGCAACAGTAAGAACTGAAGAAGCAATCTTTGCAACACTCTCGGTGTACAACAGCTTTAGAGCATTATAAATAGAAAAGAGAACATTGGGGGTTAGCCCAATGTTTTGGTTATTTGATTTATGCTTTTACTTTAAGACCAAGGCCTTCTTTTGCTTGGGCGATGATCTCGCTTGCTGTCCAGGCTTCACCCTTCTTCGAGATGGACTTGCCTTTTACCGGACCCCATCCGGAATACATCTCGATTCTTGGGCCAACTATATGGAATACCTGCTCTGCAACTTTCTGAGCTGCATCAGATGCTAGGAATGCTACGACAGGTGCAATATGCTCAGGACCAAAACCATCGAAAGATCCTTCTTCAGGCGCCTTTCCCATAACAGCTGCGGTCTTTGGAGTGGCATCAACAGTGAGCCTTGTCCTTGCCATTGGGCATATTGCGTTTGCGGTAACACCATACTTCTTCATGTCCCTTGACACAATTATAGACATTGCAGCTATACCTGCCTTTGCGGATCCATAGTTTGCTTGTCCTGGGTTTCCGATAAGACCGGCATCTGATGTGGTATTTATTATCCTCCCGTTCAATACGTTACCTGCCTTGTGCTGTTCCCTCCAGTAAGCACATGCATGTCTTGTAAGGTTGAATGTACCTTTTAAGTGAACGCCTATAACCGAATCGAACTCTTGCTCGGTCATGTTGAATATCATTTTATCCCTAAGGATGCCTGCGTTGTTTACAACAATGTTGAGATGACCGAATGCTTCGACTGCCTGGTCAATCATGGCTTTTGCATCTTCAAAACTTGCAACATTTCCGTAGTTGGCTACCGCATCGCCACCCATTGCTTTTATCTCATCGACAACTTCATCGGCTGGTCCCTTTGCTTCACCTGATCCATCCCATTTTCCACCAAAATCGTTGACAACTACCTTAGCACCTTCCTTGGCGAGTTCCAAAGCCTCTCCTCTGCCAATTCCTCTTCCTGCTCCGGTAACTATTGCAACTTTACCATCTAATATTCCCATTGTCTTCTACCTCTCCATGGTTTTTATAGGAATAAGACTAGATTTTCAATATATAAGGATTTCCTTTTTGGTGGTAAAACAAAT
>JAXHTN010000028.1:0-13466 GCA_034190145.1 Halobacteriota archaeon
ACTACAAGCCTTGCAATAGATATCGCTGACAAGACCGGGCTTGCAATAGTCGGATTTACTAAAGGAAGTAGGTTCAACGTATACTCTGAAGGTCACAAGAGGTTCAGATTCGGGTTTATTTGAAAGATTAAAGAAATATCCATGGCTTTCTGTTTTTTCCTTGATATATATAGTATATTTCAGAAATGGTCGGGGCTTTTATATACTTGGACGCCTAGACATACTATTTATGAAATTAAAAATTCTATTTTTTATTTTTGCTTTCCTCTTGCTCTTGAATCTTACCGTAGATGATGCTTGTGCATTCCAGGATGACATATATCAAAACTGGAGTTATTACAAAGAGATAACAGTAAAGGAGAACTCTGGTAAGACCCTAAGAGATTACCCTGTCTTAATTACCTTCAAACCCTCGGATTTTATGAGTTCGGCAGAAGTAGACGGCTCTGATCTGAGATTTACATATGACGATCAGGAACTCAGTTACTGGATTGAGGAATACAATAGAAGTGGTATGAACGCAAAGGTCTGGGTCAATGTACCACGTATTCCATCTTTTGGCGAATCAAAAATTGTGATGTATTACGGGAACGATAGGGCAACAAAAAAAAGTAACGGAGAAGCCACTTTTCAGTTTTTTGACGGTTTCGAGGGGGACGTACTTGACGAGAATAAGTGGGACATAATTGATGGTGGAAAAACAATTGTTAATGTCTCTGATGGAAAACTGTTTATTGAAGGAAGATGTTTCAAATGTGAGACGGACTCGGGACTTGTTAAAGTCGCAACGAATAACTCTTTCAAACCACCTCATGTTGTGGAGCTCAAAACCAGTATATCACATACACAAAAAGATAGAGGCAGAGGTGCATGGTTCGGATTTTCTGATGACAATATTTTTGCCAGTCCCAAGAGTTGGGGTGAAAATTATGCGATCTTTAGACTCAGCGAAGTTTATGGCTCCTTCAGCGAAGTTCCAATGATCTCAGAATTAAGTACGGCCTTTGAAGGTGAATCTGAAGACACAGAAGTCGCTACAGACTACGGATATCGGGACAAGTTCAATGTCTACAGCATTGCAGTGGCAGATGGATATTCAGAATATTCTCGTAATTATGAAGACAAGGTATCACATACTACAAACGTTCCAATTAGTGCCATGTATGGTGTACTGGCAGTTCAAGCATGGGATGAAGGCTATGGCCAATATTTCTCAATATACTCTTACACAGATTGGTTCAGAATTCGCAAGTATGCCAGTCCTGAACCTACTACCATGATCAGTCGTGAGACGGAGAATCTAAATCAAGAATCAGTTCAAAAATATATAAATTCAATATCTGAAAAGATAGAAGAAGCAAGATCCATTGGAGTTGACGTGACGGTTGCCGAAGAAAAATTAAATGATGCAAAAGCAGCGCTGAGTCAGTCGAATTATAGAGGTACAAAGGATCTTGCTGATAGTGCAATGGAAACCGTAACGTCGACAGCTATCACTCTGGATTCGATAAAGGATCTGAAGGAGTCAGCCTCAAAATATGATGGATATACTATACGGATTTCCGGAGATATCAGAGGAATTGAGACTGTCGGAGAAGATGGATATACATTTATATTGGATGATAGTGAGGACCTGATCTCCGTAGTATACCCTGTCAGTTTAATTGATGTTAATAATGGGGACAAAGTAACAATAAAAGGAATTTTTGAAGCCTCAAGCGGGATTATAGAAGCAGATACTGTAGAAAAATCAGGATTTTGGGATATGCCAGGTTACGAAGCTGTAGTTGCAATAATTAGTCTATTAGCCATTGCTTATCTAATGGGGCCTTTAAATAATTGGAAAAAATAAAAAATTGATAGGTATTTGATGAAGGAAGTCCCTCTTACCTTTATGAAGGGGCTAACATCCACAGCATGACATCCACATTCCCATGGCAATTTCTCTCATTCTCGAGTAATTCATTGCACAACCAGCCTTTGTATCCCTACTTTCGAGCTTCTTTGTCTCAAGTTTTAATTCTTTCACTTTTTTCACCTCCTTACTGATCAATATAACAAGGAACCCATTATAATTCAAACTATATTATAATTTCGGTGGTAGTAACTCTTCGTCATCACTCAAAAATATAAAAACACTTATTATCTGAAACTTAACAGAAGAACCTGATAAATAAAGGCTTACCCAGCAATAAAAAAAATGGAAAAATAAAAAAGAAAAGAATCGATTAGGGAATATCCTATACCTATTAAGGTATTAACATCCACAGCATGTCATGCACATTCCCATGGCAATTTCTCTCATTCTCGAGTAATTCATTGCACAACCAGCCTTTGTATCCCTACTTTCGAGCTTCTTTGTCTCAAGTTTTAATTCTTTCACTTTTTTCACCTCCTTGTTGATCAATATAACCAAAAACCATTATAATTCAAACTATATTATAATTTCGGTGGTAGTAACTCTTCGTCATCACTCGAAAATTTAAAAAACATATATTATCTGAAACTTAACAGTAGAACCTGATAAATAAAGGCTTACCTAGCAATAAAAAAATGGAAAAATAAAAAAGAAAAGAATCGATTGGGGGATATTCAATACCTATTAAGGTATTAACATCCACAGCAAGTTGCCATGGCAGCAAAGGCGATCTCTCTTGAGTATTCTACGGAGCAACCAGCCTTTGTATCCCTACTTTCGAGCTTCTTTGTCTCGAGTTTTAATTCTTTCACTTTTTTCACCTCCTATTTTACCCTTACAACGTTGGCAGTATGTTTTTATACTATATTATGTTTTTGATATATCACCGTTAAAAATTAATTATTGTTATAAAATCGACCTAAAAATCCTCATAATCCCTAAAGATGGTCGTATAGACTAAATATTATTTATCTCAGGCAAAAAAAAGCCTGAGACTCCGTTAGCCCGTTTATCGGGCGGACTTTGCAATTCTTTCTTTTTCTTCCTTCTTGCTTATGGAGTAGCTCCTTACCTCATAGTTAGCAGCGGCAATAATCTCCGATGCCAAACAATCGGCTATCGGCCTTCTACTTTTAAAAGCAGCACCTTGGGCTCCTTTTGTTATAAATTTTAGGGCAGAATCAACTCTGCGCTGGGGGGCTGTATCAACTGCCTTTGGAACTGCTATTCCACCAAACTTCAGTCTTACCGTCTCTTCCTTCTGTCCGGCATTCTCTATTGCACTTACAAGTATCTGGACTGGGTTCTCTTTAGTCTTGTCGTAGATTATATCGAGAGCATCCTCCACAATCTTGCTTGCCTTCTGTTTCTTTCCGGTATTTCTTTCGCCTCTCATCATCTTGTTGATAAGTCTCTCGATTATACTAATCTTGGATTTGTTGAACTGCTGGCCAGCATGTCTACCACTTGAGTGGACAGTGGAACTGAGCGTTATATAATTCTGCATACCGGGATCACGCAATTCAACCTCGTCCAACTCCCATTTATCATAAAGCTTCATAATATAACACCTACCTCAGAGGCTTCTCTTTTCTCCCAGTGACCATCTCGTTTAGGGATACATTGTTTACGGCAATAACCTTGAAACGGACTCCAGGGATGTCACCCATTGACCTCCCCATTCTACCGCCTATCCTCTCGACTGTGACCTCATCATGCTCATCAATGAAACTGATCGCCCGTTCACCAGGGCAGAAAGCAGTAACTTGTGTACCATTTTTTATGAATTGAACACGGACACACTTTCTTATAGCAGAGTTTGGCTGCTTTGCCTCTACTCCCACCTTCTCAAGGACTATCCCTCTTCCCTGGGGTGCCCCACCAAGCGGATCCGCTTTAACATCAAGATTGAGAGCCCTACGCGAATAGTGCCTATCACTCCATCTGAACTTCTTCCTGTCTTTCTTCAGCTTCCGAACTGAATACATTCCTTTTCCCATAAATAAGTCACCAGTTTAATAAATTCGATACTTTGCAAAGTTACAAATGCGTTGCATCTAATGTATGTCACATTAGGTTGCACACTAACTCTAATATACTTTTCCTTTTTTTGGTTCTATTTAGCCCCTTCTTTTTGAAAAGAAAGTTTAAGCATTTTAAGGGCGAGGGTCTTGTATGAGATTCGATCCTGAAGAGATGAAGAGGCAAGCAAAAGAGGACTTCGAGAGTTTATGGGTAGATAGTACAAGGTATATTTCCAGGATGAACCTCAATGAGTCTTTCCCAAGACTCTCATATTCCTTTGGAAAGGCTCATCCGATATTTGAGACGATTGCGAATCTTAGATCTGCATATATAAACCTCGGTTTCGAAGAGATGATGAATCCGGTATTTGTCGATGAAGCTCACGTATATAATCAATTTGGTAAGGAGGCTATGGCAGTTCTAGATCGCTGTTATTATCTTGCCGGACTCCCGCACGCAAACATAGGAATATCTGACGATAGGATCAAACGCATGGAGGATCTATTTAAAAAGGAATTATCCCCTGATGATGTAGAGGTTATCCGAAAGATCTTTCACAAGCTTAAGAAAGGAGAAGTTGAAGGCGACGATCTGATACTTGAGATATCTTCGGCACTAGATATACCCGATTCGAGAGTATCTTCCGTATTTGACGAAGTATTTCCTGAGTTCAAGGATCTCGTTCCTTTACCCACTAAACTCACCCTCCGAAGTCACATGACATCAGGATGGTTCATCACTCTCGAATCGTTATGGAAGAGAATGCCCTTTCCGATAAAACTCTTCTCGGTCGACAGGTGTTTCAGAAGAGAGCAACAAGAGGACTCAGTAAGACTTATGAATTACTTCTCGGCATCATGCGTATTAATGGACGAGGAAATTGGTATTGACCATGGAAAAGCAGTTTCTGTTGGTCTTCTAACACAGTTCGGTTTTGAGGACTTTGAATTCAGGCCTGATGATAAAAGAAGTAAATATTATATTCCAGGAACCCAAACCGAGGTCTTTGCATATCACCCCCAACTCGTTGACTCCAATACAAAATATAGTGACGGTTGGGTAGAGGTTGCAACCTTTGGAATCTATTCACCTGCTGCACTTTCTCAATATGGTATCCCTTACCCCGTTATGAATCTGGGATTGGGCGTAGAGCGGCTTGCGATGATTCTTCATGACGCAACAGATATAAGGGCCCTTGCTTATCCTCAGTTCCAACCTGAATGGAGCTTACCTGACTTTAAACTCGCTAAGCTTGTATCTGTAAAGGATGGACCAACAACCGATGAAGGGCGCAAGATTGCTGGGGCCATAATTGATGTCTGTATAGGGCACGGTAGCGAACCTAGCCCTTGTGAATTTGATGCTTGGTATGGCGAACTTTTCGGTAAGAATATCAGGGTTTCTGTTGTTGAACCTGAGGATAACACCAAACTATGCGGACCTGCCTTTGTGAATGAGATACTTGCTTACAAAGGAGATCTTTTAGGCTTGCCGAAGATTGAAAAATGGAAAGATGCGTTCGAAAAGGGAGTTAGTACGGGGATACGCTTCATAGATGCTTTTGCTTACCTAGCAGCCCACGATATCGAGGTATCAGCAGCAAAGGGAGAGGATTGTGAGACAAGAATCAGGATTGTAAAAGTTCCTGGAGAGGTGAATATTGCGATTCATCCTGTAGCAAATAGACACATCACAGGAAACAATAAAAAGATAGATATGCGTGGTCCTGTATTTACCACAGTGAGGATGCACATAGAAGACTAGAGGCTTTTAAGTACGATGGAAGCGTTGTTATTTACTAAGTTAAGGTGATTTGAAATGGACAGGATTGAGTCGGTAGGGCTTGTCGTAATATTTATTGGTGTTGCTTTCTGGTTATTACTTCTTGCGGATTATGAGGTGATGCAAGTACTCCCTCTCCATCTCTCATTTGTGATCCCGGGTTTTATTCTCAGAAGGTACAAATTATTCTCTAAGCTTCTTAAAAGAGACTAATTTTAAAATAATATCTCAATAGCCATCTATCACGCTCTCTTTACAATTAGAGTAAGGCCATCTTTTCCCACGATCTCAACTTTTTCTCCTGTTTTAATCAATCCTGTCTCATCCTCTGCCCTAGCGTTCCAGATCTCTCCCATGACTTTTATAGTCCCCTCTGGAGCTATCTCGGTCTCTACTTTGCCAGTCTCTCCGATCAAATCTTCAGATCCTGTTGTAGGTTTTGTAAGCCTCAATTTTATCGATGCATAGAGGCCAAATATTAAAAAAGCTAAAATAACTACAACCCCTACCCATGAATCTTGAATAAGAATGTATGTTTCAGTAATTTCCATCTTAATCACACTCAATCTATCTTTATACTCTTTTGTACTTATAATTTATACATTTCTGAAAGCATTGAAGGCACAAAATGAAACATTAATTAATGATAATTACAAAGAAATATTCATAACGGAATTTTTTGTAAATAAACAGGAGGTGGTTGATCTGAAAACCATAGTTGCGATGCCGGCATTCAACGAGGAGGGGCTCATTGCTGAGATGATTCTTGGCGCCAAAAAGTACTCTGACGAGGTCTTGGTTATAGACGATGGTAGTTTGGATCGGACCTCTGAAATTGCCCTAGAAAATGGAGCTTGGGTAATAAAGCATGAGAAGAACCTTGGGAAAGGTGCTGCTATTCAGACAATACTCGGGGAAGTTAGAAGAAGAGATGTAGATATTCTTGTGATTATGGATGCTGATGGACAGCACGATCCAAATGAGATTCCGGACTTTTTAAAATCGATAAACTGCAGGGAAGCCGATCTTGTTATCGGGACAAGATTTATGGGAAGAAATTGTATCCCGACTTATAGAAAGTTGGGTCTGAGGGTAATGAATTTTACAACGAGGATCGCATCCGGATTGGACGTAGTTGATTCACAGAGTGGTTTTCGTGCAATCTCAAAGAAAGCTCTAAACAAGCTAACTCTATTTGAGAATGGTTTTGCTATCGAATCCGAGATGATAGTCGATGCATCGCTGAAGGGGCTAAAGATCAAGGAGATACCGATCTCTTGTAGGTATGATGTTGACGGATCTACCCTAAATCCTTTGACTCACGGAGTGAAAGTGATGTCAGGGATTATTAAGATGATCATAAGGACCTGAACTTTCAACTTGATAGGCACGGCAGAATAAACATTATTTTTTAAGAATCTGCCCCTCTAAAAGCTTCAAGCGGACTGAGACTGGCTGCTCGATATGCTGGGTATACTCCTGCTACAGAACCAACAACAAGTCCAAATGTCATTACAATAGTGATCAGTGGCATGGTGATTATCACCTCTATTCCGGGAAATATCTCATGTATTGCAAGGAGTGCCCCGACGCCCAATACTGCACCTATCGCAGTTCCCATAACTGCAAGCAGGATAGATTCGACTAAAATTAGCTTTATGACGTCAGATTTATACCAACCCGTTGCCCTAAGAACACCAATCTCTTTTGTACGTTCCATGACGGAAGTTATCATTATGATCAAAATGAAAAAGAGCGAGATGATACCTGAAAAACCTATCATAAGAACGGTCATAAGGTTGATATTTTCAGTAAAAGTGTCCATAATTCCCATCATTGATCTTGTTCCGCCAACATCGGTATTTGGAAGCATCATCTTGATCTTTCGTATTACATCATCCTCTACTTTAGGATCTGCACGTACATCGATTCGTGATATCTCATTAGATCTGAAACCCTTGATTTCTTGGGCATCTTCCAAACTCATGATGATGTTACCATCAGCCAACTCTGATCCGGAGTCATATATACCCACTATCCTAAAGACATGCTTTTCGTCTTGTTCTACACCATTACCATCTCTGTCATAGATCAAAGTCATTCTATCGCCCAGTTCAAGGTCGGATTCATCGACCAGTGAAACCCCTATCAAGCAGACTCCCGAAGCACCTTTGCTGAATAAAGCCCCCTTTGAGATCTTGGTAATATATGTATTCATAAGAAGTTCTTTTGAAGGATCGACACCTACAATACGGGCGCCACCCATCTCTTCTCTGAACTCCTCAGGAAGATTCTCAATCATGTCATCATTGATAAGACCGCCCAAAGGTTTGGTCTCAACCCCATCTACCTTCACATACCCATAAACTCTAGCAACAGTACCTGTGACTCCCGGTATACGGCTAATAATATCCTCTGTATCCTTATCAATTATACTTGTGAGGTCCATCTCGCCTTCCTCTAGAACGCCGATATCACCGACAATTGCAAGACTAAGCTCATCGAGCATACTTGACATACCAAGCATTACGGATAATATCACGACCAAAAGTATAACTCCAATCGAGACCCCAATCGATGCAAGAAATGTTCTCAGTTTTCTTCTGAAGAGGCTCTTATAAGCGATAAAGTACATGTCAATTCTTATCCTTGCTTTCTCTTGTATTTAATTACATGACTATGTATATATACTTAGTCTTAGTTATCTGATTATATCAACCCGAACCCGTCAATATAACAACATGAACTCCATCATCAAGATTATGCTCTTTATGAAACTCAATAAGTCCCCCCAGTGCACCTGCAGATGCAGGCAGAGTCTTAATACCCTCCAGCGTAAGTATCATCTTCTGGTATAACGTCATCTTCTCGTCTGTTAAACCTATACCAGATCCGTCTGTACCATATATCGCATCGAGGGCTCTTTGACCGCCAAAGCAATGGAAAGCGATCAGTGGTTCATTCACTTCGGACAATCTGAGGCTTAATGGGTTAAGATCTCTCACAATCTTAAGACCCATTTTGAAGCTCTCTATCACAGCGTTGTTATTTTGAGTGCTTACACCGACTATCCGCGGCATATTTAATATCTCTTTTCTCTTCAAAAGTTCAATAAATCCATTGTAAATCCCTGATAGGATGGTACCATTACCAACCGGAACTGATATCGTATCAACCTCTCCTAGATCGCGTACCAACTCTTTTGATATGTATGAACAGGAGGTAAGTGATGTATCAATATTCGATCCACTGTTTGCATCGTACCAATCATTTTCCTTTGCAGATTTGATTGAAGATCGCACTACATCCTCGTATTCCCCTTTCTCTCTGATCAAACCCACTCCTGCACTCTGCAACTCATTTAGTCGTCTATTTGAATATTTATTTGGAACAAATATGTGTGCACCCAAATCGAAGTGAGTAGCATAATGCGCGATTGCCGCGCCATAATTACCACAAGTCCCTACAGTTATATCTTTGTAACCGTTATTAATGGCCGATAAAACATGCATCAGAGCATGTCTGTCTTTGTAAGTTTTGGTGGGGTTATGACCCTCATTTTTGAGATAGATCTTCTTTATACCAACCTGATCTTCCAGTCTCTTTGCCCTAATAAGAGGGGTGTTTCCAATTCCAAAAATCCTAGAATATTCTTCAAAAGCGTCCATAAACCTACTCCAATTCCATTAAATATCTCGGGACCCCTCTGGAGTTGACATGAGTTAAATTGAAACCAAGCTCATTTATTGCCTTTGCAAGCATCCTTGTGACCATCTTTTTGCTCTCAGAATCGGCCATATCCATGTCAATCTCAGGAAGTTCTATGTAGAAACTATCTTCTGAAATTCCTTCAAGTTCTTCTTCGGTTCTTACAACAGGGTAATCATCCAGCTTAAATCGTCTTTTATGCAAATTTCCAGCCCAAATTATCCTATCAGTCTCCGCTGATCCATGGGCATCCGTATCCCAGACTCCGTAAAGGTTTCTCGCTAGGAAAACTCCCCTTGAGAATGCACCGATCGATGTGACGAGGGGACTTGTTGCCAGACCTAACATCTTTGCATTTAAAGGGTCGATCGTACCGTAGATTTTTATTCTAAATGGGGATCCAACTTTCTTTAATATTCTTCCAGGTACTTCAAGAGCAAGTGGATTCTTCAGTAGCGAATTAATAATATCTCCTGCAAGATTCACTGCAAACTTTCCAACTCCTGTACTCTGAAGTGTTGAAGTGATCGCACCTTCGTGCCCGTAAAAAACCCCTTTTTGAAAGGTTGCAGATCCACGAACGTATGCAACAACCTCTCCGTTCTCCTTAAGGGCAAGAAGAAGACCTGTGAGTACGCTGAAATGTTCGCTGAGCATCTCTGGTTTTAATACTCTTATCGGAGCAGAAACATCGCCCCAACCAACATCCTTTTGAACCTTTACACAAGCTTCAAGCTCCTCAAAGGTTGTGACATTTGTAACAAGAGGATCTTCACTATAAACCCTCTTTGCAAGATCATTGAGAGAGATCTCTTCTTTTTCAATCTCCATGTTATCCAGTTTCAGGTGAACAAGCGTCTCTGTCTCCTCGTTACTATTATCTTCGATCTCAAAGAGCTCGTTCAACTCTCTCAACCATTCATCTTTAAGGAGCCATACAAACTCATCTCCCCCTCTCTTCTGTGCCTCTTCTTTGATCGCATCAAAAAGCTCTTTTGAACACTCTCCGAATAGCTCATGGATCCAGTGGATATTCTCCTCAAGAGTGGCGGTCACTCTGCTGAAACCAACAAGCTCGTCATTTATCTCTGATCCGATCACATATCCCCTATCTAGCTCTTTATAAACTTCACCTATTGTATCAACTCTGAATACGTCTATCGGCGTTATCTCTCCCCTGCCATCCTTCTTCATAAGCTCGACGCATCTATCGAAATTATCTATCTGAGTTAGTTTTTTCACGCCCATAAATATCACGTTATTCTTTTGACCTTAATGGTTAATCATAAGGTTAAATTATCACATATATACTTTACGATTTACAAATAATTCTTATAAAAACGTATTATTTAGGGGCAGTCTGTCATAACTTAAGGTTCTTATAAGTTCATTACATCTTTACCAATAAATATCGTGGAGTCCCTCTTGAATTGACATGAGTCAGTGTGTAACCTTTCTCATTTATCGATTTTGCGAGCATTCTTGTAATCCTATTTTTGCTCTCAATATCACTCATCTCCATATTTATATCTGGGAGTTCGATAAAGAACGATTCTGAATCAATTTCCTCAAGCTCTTCTTCTGTTGTTATAATCTTTTGCTGAGTGGGTTCAGGCCTCTTTTTTTTATCAAGAAGCCCTGCAATCACAATTATTCTGTCGGTATTTGCTTTACCATGGGCATCAGTATCCCATACCCCATAGAGATTTTCAGCAATATGAACGCCCCTCATATAAGCCCCTATCGATTCGACAGTACTTCCGGTTGCAAGTCCGAGCATCTTTGCATTCAATGGGTCGATTGTAGCACCTATTCTCACCCTACTCAGACTTCCGGCATTTTTAATCATTCTCCCTACTACCTCGAGAGCTTTTGGGTTTTTTGTTAGCGTTTTTACGAAATCGCCTACGAGATTTAGCGCAAATTTACCTACTCCTGAGCTCTGTAGTGCAGGTGTCATAGCCCCCTCGTGCCCATAGAAGTAACCTCTCTTAAAGCAGGCAGATAATCTTACAAATGCTTCAGTTTTACCATTATCTTCTTTTAAAATGAATAAGACACCCATAATAACGCTGAAATGCTCGCTGAGCATTTCGGGCTTCAGTATCCTTACTGGTGCTGATATGTCTCCCCAACCGACTGCTTTTTGTATCCTGACACAATCTTCGAGCTGGTCATAACTTATTGCATTCGTCACGAGTGGATCCTCACTGTAGACTCTAAGTTTCAAATCTTTAAACGAGATCTCCTCTTTTTCTACACTTGAGTCAGTTAGGTCGAGGTGTACAAGGGTCTCAATATCAGGATCTATGTTCTCTTCAATATCAAAGAGTTCACTTAGTTCCCTTAGCCACCCATCTTTGAGTAGCCAGACAAACTTCGTCGCTCCTTTTCTCTGCCCCTCTTCTTTGATTGCACTGAATAGTTCGGATGCGCCCTCACCGAAGAACTCATGAATCCAGTGAATATTAGGTTCGAAAGTTGCAGTCACCCTTGAAAAGCCTATAAGTTCATCTCCGTCTTCTATTCCAATAACATATCCCTTATCAAGTTCTTCATAGATTGATCCTATAGCGTCGACTCTAAATACATCGCTAGGTGTTGGTTCCCCTCTCCCGTCCTTCTCCATAAGCTCAACACATCTCTCAAAATCACTCATTTCAGTCAGTTTTCGTGTCGTCATAATTTTATTCCTATCTTCAATGCAGACCAATGATTTAGTTACACGGAACCTCATAACATAAATCAATTTTGATTGTTGAATTGTTTAAATTTGCGGGGAGGTGGGCCTTTGGTCCCCGTTTTTATCCAGAAATGCTCAATTTCTAAGGACCAGGCCTACAACTACCAAGACCAAAATCACCATTATAATAATAAATATCCATGGTAATACTAGCGCCCCCTCCTCTGCTGGAATCTCTTCTTCGGGGGGAGTTTCTAGCGTTGTTGTCGGCTCAATTTCGATCGACTCAATATCAATTGTTTCCTCTACATCGGTTGGTTTTGATTGTTCTTCCATGGGTATTGCTTCTTTTACACCAGTATCTTTTGTAAAGAGTGCAAATGTTGAGAAGTGAGATACCTTTGCAGTTGCTGTATTTGATGTCATATCGATAGTAATTTCAAGGGATACCCACTCCGAACCGTCCCACATCTTAACAACCGCCCCCTCCAGTGGCGGAAATCTGAGGTGGGTTAGGGGATGGCGAAGGCTCTGGTGTTGATACCAGGGTTGTAGCCGTATCATTTATCCAAATTGTACTATTTTTACCGGATACATCGGCTGTTCGCGTCTGTATTTCATATATGGTGCGATTAATAATGCCGAGAGTATTCGACAATATGTTTATATAGTTCTTTATAAGTTGAAGCGATATTTAGGAAGAAAAGGAAAAAACTGCTCTATCTTCTTAAAAATGATGCATCTAAGAGGATTTGAAATCCAATGGAGATGTTATACTCAAGTTTGCTCTCATTTTGTTATAAATGTTGCCAAAACCTTCTGAAGATCATATATGTTGACCTTTCTATTGAAACATTTGTCAATTACAGGCAGTTCGGAACTTGAGATCCATATCTTCAACTCTGCTTCCAGATCAAGATGTCCAGCGGTTTCGATACTGAAACGTGAGATGCTCTTATAGATGATAGATAAGTACTCGGTCTTCTTTCCAGTCAAACCTTGTTTGTCAACGAGGATCAATCTCTCATTTGTAAATATGAAGACGTCTCTTACGAGTTGGAATCCGATCTCGATGGTCTCATTCTCAGCAAGTAATTTACCATATTCTTCATTGAGTTTTTTTGTATCTACAACACCTGCGTTTCCCATTAGGCTTGATATTAACCCCATATAACCCTCCAAATTATATGATATCAGTTACACCACATTATATATAACCTTTATATATTTTTTATATCTTTCTTCAAACATCTTATTTTGCAAAATTAAGCCCTAGTACTACCTTAAAAACAAAAAGATTAAAATTAATCTGATTTAATAATTATAAATAACCATGTGGCAAACTTTTAT
>JAXHTN010000280.1:0-2294 GCA_034190145.1 Halobacteriota archaeon
TCAGCGTGGATGGCATACCACTAGAGAACCATAAGGAGATCATCAGACGATTGCATAACGCCGTCTCTTGCAATGGATGAGAGTAATGTTGGATGGATGAACGTGGAGAATTTAATTCAACTGCATTTTAATATTGTTTTATTTCTTAAATTATGTACTAGCTCCAACTTCATTCAATTATTCTTTATCAAGTGGTTATCTATTTTAATTTATTTGAAATCATCTGGGCTAATTTGAAGTATACACATATAAGTGTTATATGTACAAACGAAGCTACCAAAAACAAATGAATATTAAAATCATTTGGACCCGATGGCAGTTCTCCTTGTAAAAAAGCAGAAAGGAGACCCGGAATCGATAGTAAACTAATTATTGGATGAATAAATACAGTAAATAAGAATTCTAGTAGTCCAATGTCTAATATTTCCCCATATAGATACATACTTGGGTCATATATAACCGGAACAATTAACAAATAGCAACCATCAATACAAAAATAAGTTGGTTTTGGTAAAAAGAAATATAGTAATATAAAAAGAATAAAAACCGTAATTTTATCCTTTGTTGGCTTCAAAGATCATTCAATTCTATTTTTGTCCCGGAGCCGGTCTTTGGAAAAATGTATTTTAGGAGGCGATCTCCTAATTTTATTCTTTATGATCCGACTCGTGATCTGTTAATTCTTAAAATAAGAGCAATCTTTTATGCCTTCCGAGAGAAATAATCATGGAATTATGGAATTCATGAGAAAAGAGACTAGCATTATAACCCTCGTATCAGGTTTACTTATTATGTTGCCGATTGGCAAGTTACTGATACCTCTCATTCTTATCCTTCCAGGGCTTTCAGTTTACATTTTAGTAAGGGACAAAGTGAGTATCGTCGAATTACTTGGCGCAAGCATTACACTCTCTATACTGATATTTCCGGTTGCAACGGTTCTTGCGTATCTTTTTCACTTACCTACATCGATTTTTCTTGGGATTTTTTTGATTGTAATCTCTATTGTTTTGCGAAAAAAGAATGAAAAGGTCAGTATAACAATGGAAGATGAAGATAAAAGAGTTATAGCAATTGCAATCTTTGTAGCTCTATTTGTACTTTTTCCACTCCTTTCTACATTTACAATAGGAGAGGAGGGTCTTGTTGTAAGCCCTACTCATTCGGGGGATCTTAACTACCATCTATCAATAATAAAAAGATACATGACTTCGACTCAGATTCCCCCCGAAGATCCATATCTTCCGGGTCATTTTATGCCTTATCACTGGTTTATGCATATATTAATGGGCGAGACATGTGAGATGACCGGTATCAGTCCATTCTCCCTACTAAAGATTGTATTTCCACTGCTCGCATCTGCCCTATTTCTCAACATTTTTATTCTCACGGAGTATATCTTTGATAAAAGAGCTGCAATTGCATCATCTGTTCTTTATATGTTCACAGGTGGTTTCTCGTGGGCATATATTCTGTGGCTTCACTTTTCCGGTAGTGAAATCAATCTTTTCCGTGTCTTGATCTATAGCTGGAGCCCTGAGATGCTCAAGTATGATAGTACTATGCTTTTTTATCTTCTTCCACAGACTCAGTCGTTTGCCCTTGTTATTATGATCTTTGCCATCTATCTTTCGATATATTCCATAATCGAGCGCTCAGATAAGATTGCGATACTTGCCGGATTTGCAATTGGAGTGTTAAGCCATTACCACCTGATATCAGCCTTTCCGATATTTCTTATTGTGGGATCATTCGCGTTGTACAAGATAAGAGAGGAGGGGGTCTTCAAGGTAAGCACAATACTTATTGGAACTGCCCTTATTATCACATCATTTCAGATATTTGCAGTATCTTCCGGTGCAGGATCTCAGATAAGCATAGATCATCATCCCGGTATCCTTTATACTGCAGTCGTATCTATGGGATTTCTGATTCCCTTTGGCGTTATCGGAGCAGTGAAGTCCATTAAAGTGACGAAAGCGCGAGGCATACTCCTATTTGCCATCATCCTTATAATCATTCTGAACGTCCTTACAATGCCACTCACACAGAATACATACCGTTTTCTTGTTTATCTTACAATTCCCACCTCCATTTTCTCAGGTTACTTTGTCAGTATGTATTGGGATTATAGTACCAGAATAAGACTCATAATAACGCTCTGTATATTGCTATTACTTCCAAGCACCATGATTCTGGGTGCATACTATTCCGAAGTAAGCTATGTTCATGCCGATGGTAATGAACTCCTTGCAATGGAGTGGATTAAAAAGAATACTTCAGTAGATGATATT
>JAXHTN010000281.1:0-2288 GCA_034190145.1 Halobacteriota archaeon
TGGCTCCAAAGGTCCTGATCCTTGGGTGGTGGGGAATTGGGAAGAACACACGCATGCTAATTGTACTGCTGATTTCATGGGCACTAATCAGTGGATGCGGAGTGATTATAGTTATAATATAGACGGAGGTACGATTTTTGCCTTTGATACTAGTGGAGCCCCAACCTATGATTATCAAGATTATGAACCTAGCCTCAGGCTTGGTTGTCACGGGATAAGGTTATTTGTCGAGTCACGAGGGTATAATGTAAATCACGATGGAAACAACTATCAGAATTATAACCAGTATATTGAAGAAATTAAACCGGGGGGCTTCTCATTTCAGGATTTTCAAAGCGAGATAGATGCAGGACGTCCTGTTCTAATCCACGTGGAAGGTCATACAATGATAGGGTACGGTTACAACGATTCCTCTGATCTCATCTATCTTCATAATACTTGGGACCACAACAGCCATTCAATGGTCTGGGGGGACAATTATGGCGGGATGATTCATTATGGTGTGACTGTAATAAAGCTAGAACCAGTACCCACTCCAGTCCATAATCTGAAAACAAGCGAAAACTTCAGCACGATTCAGGCGGCAATAGATGATGCGGATACGTCAAATGGTGATGTGATAGAGGTGGATTCAGGAACGTACTCAGAGAACATTGTAGTAAGTAAATCTTTGACACTTCGCTCGTCTTCAGGTGATCCCACAGACACGATTATAATCACATCAGATCCAGGAGAGCATCTGATAAACATCACTTCAGGTTATGTAAACATAAGTGGGTTTACTTTAAAAGGTGCTACTGATTCGGCAAAATCAGGAATTTACGTAGAATATGCCGGGCTTTGCCGCATCGAAAATAACAATATAACGGATAACTACTATGGCATCTATCTTAATGACTCAAATTATAATTCTCTAAAATATAACTCTGTCGCAGGCAACAATGACAGCGGTTTTTATCTAACTGGAGGAAGTACAGGTAATGACATATTCTTCAACAACATCTATGGGAATACAGGCTTCAGTTTTGTAAACGACCAATCAATTGATGCCTTAGCAACGGATAACTGGTGGGGAACAACCGTAAACAACACGATCAACACAAGTATCTACGACCATTATGATGACACATCTCTTGGCAAGGTCGTTTATGACCCGAAGCTTACCAGCCCGTCCTCCGGCGCACCTGTTCCGGAGTTATCAACAGTGATCTCTCTTTTGATAGGCCTTCTTGCACTACTTGGCTATGTAATTAGATTGGAGAAAAATAGAGGTTATAGAGGCACTTCAGTGTGATAAGTGCCCCCTTTTACAAATTGATGTTCTTTACAACTTAAAAGGACATGCACTCCGGCTCGTAGTATTCCCCAGGATGTTTGCATGCAGGGCATTTGACAGGCGGGTGGGGACCCTCATGCACATATCCACATATGGAGCACTTCCATCTGACAGGCTCATCCCTCTTCATCAGAGTATCGTTCTCTAACATCCCAAGCAGTTTTTTATACCTATTTCTGTGCTGCTCTTCTACTCTTGCTATCATTCTGAATAAAGCCGCAGCTTCTTTATTTCCTTCCTCCTCTGCCTCTTTTGCAAATTGAGGGTACATCTCGATCACCTCGTAATGTTCCCCTTCTATTGCTTCCTTCAAATTTTCTTTTGTATTCCCAAGGTTTTTAAGTAGCCTGTACTCGTCTTTTGCATGTTGCATCTCGTTTCTTGCCGTCTCCTCAAACAGATTAGCTATGTAATGGTGGCCTTCTGCTCTTGCAACCTGTGCAAAGAACGTGTACTTATTTCTCGCCTGACTTTCCCCTGCAAACGCAGCTTTCAAATTTTCTTCTGTTTTGCTCATTTTTCTTCACCTTATATCTTGATCCTTAAACCTTATTTTTTGGTATATCCCGATATATTCAATCTCAACCATATCAATCGAACTTTCTTTATGTGAACAAACCAAATAAGATGAGTAAAAACCGTACTTTTAAGATCATTTATACTTCAAGAATTAACAAACAGATCAGCTATCGCTTCCTTTTAGATTTCCTTTATCAGTATTTTGTATCTCATCGATCTTTTGAATTTTATATACCTGTACCCTGTCGCATGCTCTTCCGGAGATTCCATCAGTCATCCTTGCGACAACCTGATCGACGAGTTCCGGTTCGTCCTCTGTATCCCACTCGATACATCTGGAGTCTACTTCGTCATCAACAAATCCCAGTATCACATATTCCCAATCCAATAATTCAAATAAGAAATCAGTCCTATCCACTCGGAACACCTCTCA
>JAXHTN010000282.1:0-2275 GCA_034190145.1 Halobacteriota archaeon
TCTTCTTTGAGGGTTGCCCACATCACAAATCATCTGCTATAGTTATCAGGGGCAGTGATATGCACGTTCTTGAGGGGGTTGTAAGTGAGGCGAAGAACGCTATGAGATGTATTGCGACTGCTATTGAAGACCAGAGGGTTCTACCGGGTGGCGGGGCAACAGAGATAGAGCTTGCAAAACGCCTCAGAAAGTACGGTAACACTATAGGTGGCAAGGAGCAACTTGCTATTCATGCCTTTGCAGATGCTTTGGAAGTGATTCCGAGAACAATTGCAAAGAATCTTGGGATGGATCCCATAGATGCCCTCATTGAGCTGAACACATCTCATGAGAATGATATGAATACAGGTATCTCAGGAGATTCTAGGAATATAGGTGATATGATATCCGAAGGAATCATTGAGCCTTTCATTGTCAAAAAACATGCAATCATTTCTTCAACTTCTGCAGCAATTGCACTCTTAAGAGTTGATGATCTTGTTGTCGCCAAACAAGAGGCCAAGACTGGTCTGCGTCAGGAGTATGAATCACCAGAATTCAAGTACAGGAGAGGTAGAATAAAGTACTGAAGATATAGTAAATAATATATATGATAAATACTAATGGTGGGGGTGATAACTATGGCGATAAAAATTGGCGATGTGGATGTAGTCTCAAGGTTACTTGAAGACGGTAAGGAAGCCTGCTTATATTGTATCTATTTCAGCGCCGAGAATGGGTGTGAGAGGATCTTTAAACAGACTAGAGGTAGAACAAAGATAGAAATTACTGATCCGCTTGAACAGACATGTGGGTCTTTCGTTCCCGTATTCAAATGTGAAGATTGCTACTCCTACAAGACAGAGAAGCTGGAAGAGGCAGTATGGGGAATGGATGAGAAGGCTACCTGCGTCAAGCACAATGTAACTGATGAAGATATAAAACTCTGTATCTACTGGGAACCAAACGACGAAAAACTGAAAGAATTACAAGAGCTATACAAAGCAGCAGGCCTCGATTTCAAGATAGAATATGGGTACTAGGTGGTCTTGATGGGAGAACTTTTTCTTAAAGTAGAAGGACTTACAAAGTACTTCACTGACAGACCCGTTATTGATAATGTAAGCTTTGAGCTCGAGGAAGGGAAAGGTTTTGGAATCCTCGGTAAGAGTGGTTGTGGAAAGACGGTACTAATGCACGCACTGCGTGGTATAAAAGAGTATGAGCCAACAAGTGGTACGGTCACTTACCGTGTGGCAGCATGTGCAAATCCTGAGTGTAAATGGGTTGAGCGCCCAAGTAAGGCAGGGGGGACATGTGTCAAATGTGGTGCCCCGCTATCCATCGTAGAGGTGAATTACTGGGATGAGCTCAAGAGAGGTACACAACTTGCAAGGAACCTTTATGAAAGATTGTCAATCATGTTCCAGAGGACTTTCACACTGTACGGTGATGAGCATGTTATTGAGAATGTCAGAAAGGCCCTCAAGGATGCAGGAGTGCCACCTCATAAGTTGACTGAGCTTGCAAACGGATTACTTGAAGATGTACTCCTTACACATAGGGCAGATCATGTCGCCAAGCATATCAGTGGTGGTGAGAAGCAGCGTGTCGTATTTGCCATGAGCATAGCAAAAGATCCGATGATGTTCTTTGCCGACGAGCCGAGTGGAACGCTCGATCCGATCACCGCGCAGGCAGTACACCAGGTCATGCACAGAAAGATGGAAGAAGGCCTGACTATGCTTGTCACATCACACTGGCCGGAAGCAGTGGCAGACCTCTCCGATGATGCAATACTACTTGAAGAGGGCAAGGTGACTGATGCTGGCAAGTCTTCTGAGATTGCAAACAAGTTCATGGAAAAGTTTGCTGGAATCGAGATTGACAGAAAGAAGTTGACTGATCCTCTGATCAAGCTTGATGAGACGAAGAAGTACTTCTACAGGTTCGACAGAGGTCTTGTGAAGGCTGTTGATCAGGTAAGCTTTGAGATTATGGATAGTGAGATATTCGGACTCGTCGGTGTTTCAGGTTCCGGAAAGACGACTACTTTCAAGATGATAGCAGGTCTTGTTGAATCATCCGGTGGTGCGCTTGAGATAAAGATGGGTGACGAGTGGATCAATATGAACGTTGTGGGTCCCGAAGGAAGAGGAAAAGTCACACCGAACATAAGTATGCTGCATCAGGCGTACACGCTTCATCCCGACTTGAACATATACGAGAACATGGAGAGCGCACTCGATTATGAGCTCCCATCAGACATCCTCGCCGTGAAGATATTCAACCTCCT
>JAXHTN010000283.1:0-2275 GCA_034190145.1 Halobacteriota archaeon
TGATAGACGTCCCGTTCATCGCCGCCGGTGGAATCGGTGATGCACACGGTCTGCTCGGTGCGCTTGGGATGGGCGCAGAGGCCGTATACCTGGGCACATCATTTATGGCAGTTAAAGAGTGCCCCACATCGGAGAAGTTCAAGGAGCGGATGATAAACCAGGACTGCTTCGATGAAGAGTTCTACTCAAAGATATACCACCATGAGGCGAAAGACTCTGGTGTGCCATCAATGGCAGTCGGAACGATCGAAAAGGTTCTGAGTGCAAAAGAGTTGATAGATGGAATAATTACCGAATCGGAGATGATCCTCAGGAGTTGGGGGTTCACTGGAGATTGTTTGGATACTACAAATAAGCCTTGATGAGAAAGAGCCTACTTAGCTTAGGCCTTCCTCTCACCACTCTTCATACGTAGGCCCTTGTGCCCACATTTTCTGCATCTAGTGGCCCTAATAGCATTTCTGGCATTGCAGCTCATACAGATCTTCATACGTAAAATTCTAGCTTCTGCTTCTGGAAATCTCGCCATAATTAAATTCACTTCCCTGTAACAACATCAGTACAGGTTAACTACTGTATATTAATTCTATTAAATCTTTTGCAATTAGTGTTACTAGAGTCATCTTCCATACCCCTTCAAATACCGATAATCTCTCTGAAATACTTCAAATCTTCCATACTAAGGCCTTTTATCAGGAACAGGACTGTTATGTAGATGATACCACCGACCATAACCTCCGCAATCCCGATGAAAAGTGTATCAGGACTTGGAATTAGGTATAGAAAAGCAACCATCCCGATGGAAGAAAAGATGGGTTTATAAAAGGACGCCCAACCGGGAAATATATCCAATACTTTTTTTGATATATATACGAGAGCCACAAAGTTAAAATATCTTGAAATAACGGTTGCCATGGCTGCACCCATAACTCCATATTCTAGGATTAAAAAATAGTTTAATAAAACATTCATTGACATCGAGATTATGGTAATTGCTGCGGCATATTCCGGCTCCTCCTTTGCGTTTAATATATTTGTAAAAAAGCCACTCGTTGTAGCAATTAATACAATTAAAGATAGGAACTGCATCGGTACTGCTGCAGGTAAATACTCAATGCCAAAAACCAGTTTTACAAGATTTTCTGAGACGAAGATAAGTCCTAAGGCAAATGGAAATGAAAATACCATAGAGTATTTGAAGACTTTGTTAAATGCACCCCTTAACTCGGAGCCTTCTAACTGCGTAAAGACTGGAAAAAGGACGTTTGCGATGGAGATAAGCCCTGCAACAGCAAATACTATGTTGAATCCGATTCTATAAAAACCGACAGATTCCGCAGGTAAAAAAATGCCTATCATGATACTGTCTATATAAGCGAAAATTACACCAGAGATCGACCCGATTGTTAGAAAACCCAAAAACCTCAGAATTTTTTTTCTATCTATCTCTACTACATCCCTTTTAAATAAGAACGTATGTTTTTTTACGAGTAAGTATAGTAAGACCAAGAGTGCACCAAGAGAGGATAAACAAACTCCCACCATTGCACCAAAAACGGCGTAACCTAGAAAGACGAAAGCCGGGATAAAGACCAGCCTGAGACATTCATAAGTGATGAAGTTTACCATATTGTATTTAAATTCATGGAATGCAATAAATGCGCACCTGAAAAAGTTGCGTAAAGATGTGAATAGCACAAAGAATCCAACAACCACCAAAGGTAGATATAGCGAAGGTTTATCAAAAACATAAACGGCTAGTGGTTCAGCAAGAATTATAAGAGTGATGGATACAAAAAGTGTGAGTAACAGATTGAATCTGAATAGATATTTGAAATAACTCCTTGCAAGCTTTTCTTCGTTATTTCCTATTGCATGAGATACATATCTGATCAAAGTAGCGTTGATACCGAGATCGGTAAATGTTAAAAGCAAGAACCCAACAGACAAAGCAAGGTAAAAGAGACCGTACTCTTCTGGGCTCAGCAATCTTGCAAGCAGTACCGTGATTATTAGACCTGTAGCTGAAGTAATAAGTGTGCCAGAGCTGTTATAAATTGAATTTTTCAGAACGTTTCTACCTAATTGAACCACATATCAATATTGTACCGTTGAATTATAAAAAATGATTTGTTTCACTCGCAAGAACAATGTGGAAATGGGGCTGGTGCGATTCGAACGCACGATCGACGGGTCTCTTCGATCTTTCAGTACTCCAACGGATCATCAACACAAACCACGTCTGATCTGCTCAGTTGACCCGTCTTTCATCAAA
>JAXHTN010000284.1:0-2255 GCA_034190145.1 Halobacteriota archaeon
GTCTCAATGTGCAGACCGCTTTTCTTGTGTCAGGAAAGTTCTTCAACATCTCAATTGCCTTTTCTAACTGATTTGAAAGAGCGAGTCTTCCTCCGTAAGTATAATCCCAATCACCATCCTCAGGACGAGCAGACGCCACGTTTATGGCATACTTCTCTACAAAATTCGTGGGAAAATACTCAAGAACCGCCTCTGGAAGAATATCTGCCGTACTCCCAATATTGGGGGATTTAATGGTCATTACTATCGGTTCTTTGCTCTCTTTGTAGTCCTGCTCGAGTTCACTGCGCAGCTTGTAACCCTCTAGGTCGATTGAATACAACATCTTCCAGAATATCTTTTTAATATTTCCACAATCGACAAACTCATATACCATCCTATCCACCCCACAAAAAGCCTACAAGAAGCCTATTCTCATAAATTCAAAAGTACCCCCCATGAAACAAACCAAGAGAGAAATGTCATAGCCAAAACATATACCCAATCCTTCTGATTGAAGTCCTTGACCTCGATATCGATAAAACTGTATACAGGTATCTGAAGGCCGATCATAAGTAAAAGTACAACGAAGCTTACAACATCATCGAAGTCACCTGCAAATACTGAAGAAAGCACTCCACCTAATACCCCAAATGCCAAAGGAACAAAAGTCCTCTTCAGTCCGGCAAAATATTTTATTCTACTTTCTTCTGAATCGTCTACCAAAATATACACCCTTCGGATCTGAATTATAGGTTGAGTGATAATAACAATTTCGTTACTTGAGCCAGATAACAATTTTTCTAGTTATGTCTTATCAAAATAAATCTTTGTGCTTTCAGGCGATACCAACATAAGCTTGCTTAGTGGCATTACTACAATCATTTGAAGACTGTTTTTGGAATTGAGATATCCTTTTGGACATTTATTGCATAGTTATCTGACATACCCGAGATATAGTCACTCAAAATTTGAGTTTTATCGGCCTCAGTTTCTTTATAAAAAATTTCATATGCTTCCAAATAACGGCCAAATTCTTCATAAGATTTTATATAATGGTTTTTATATGATTTAAAGTCATATTCATACTTATCAAATAATTCAGATAGTGAATAAAAGATATTTTTAAGTATTTTCTCCACATAATATTTATAATTCCTTATCTTCTCAGCTTCATAGATATTTTCTTTAGATAACTTGTTTATCAACTCGATAAACTTAAAACCTTCATCAGACATGCCTATTTTTTCTTGTGCATCGGTAGTCTCAATTATATCGTAAATTATATTGTTTAGAAGGGCTCGATTGAACTGGTATTTTGCATCATTTGATTTGATTTTAAGATACTCTAACACACCTTCATGGAATATTTTCGGATCAATTATTTCCAACTCGATGGCATCTTCTACATCTCTACCCAATGATGAAATTTTGTCAGCAACTCGGACGATACAACCTTCAAAGGAAGAGGGAAGTTTACCCAATTCAGTGATGTCTTCTAGATCTCTCAATTCCCAATCCGGTTCAATAAACTGTTTTAATTCCTCCCCACAATGACTAACAATTCCATCTCTAACCCCATAAGTCAACTTTAATCCTATCCCTTTTTCAGCAATATGGTCAACAAATCTGAGACTATTGATCTCGTGGTAAAATCCGGGTCCTGCTATCTCTTTTAAGACTTCCTCACCTGCATGCCCAAACGGAGCGTGCCCTACGTCATGCCCCAGTGAGATTGCCTGAGCCATTTCAATGTCCAATTTCCAACCCTTGTCGATCAATCCCTTTAATATGGTTGTAGAATTTGTAAATACATGGAGAACATGCTCTATTCTTGTGCAAATATGGTCGTTATCCGGTGCAAAAAAGACCTGGGTCTTTCGTTTTAATCTTCTGAAAGGTAGGGAATGCACTATTGCCGTTTGATCACGAAAAAATATACCACGAATATCTTCTTCCTTCGGCTTAAATCGTTTTTTATACTCTTCAGAAGATATCTTGTTTTGTTTCATGTAGAAAGTCCTCTCACGGTCATCCTACTTACTTCTTCTCAGATACGTAATAATCTATCTTACCATCCAAAAAACCGTCTACTCCCTTCTTCTTAAGCCTTCTGAGATTTTTTATATGGGCGACACCATGTGGCTTTCTTAGAGTGTCTAGTTTTTTACATTCTTCAAATTCTTGGCATTCCCAACAACCATCTATCTCCTTTCTTTGAGCGCATCTTCTAATATTGCAGGAAGGATTTCCACCGCCTCCCCTGCACTTACTGT
>JAXHTN010000285.1:0-2236 GCA_034190145.1 Halobacteriota archaeon
GAGATGCCATACTGTAAGAGTGAAATTGAGGCGGTAAAGCCTGTTATCCTCAATGGAGACCTATCAAGGATTGAGTAAACCGGACCCATCTGGAACCCCATCTCCTGAATTTGGTGCAGGAACCGATTGGAAACTGGCAATTGCACATGCAGAAAATAGTGTTATTAAAAGCGTTGCAACAATCATATATGGTTATCAATGGTTACTTAAGATAATTTCATCTCATAAGCACTAGGATTTATTTTAACTGTAGCAAAAAGAATGGATTCAACCTTGATTCTTGTTTCAATTACCGAAATTCCCTCATATATGGTAAACATAATACATCAAAGAAATTAGACGAAATAGATCGAAAATTACCATAGAAGATGTTAATAAAACCCACCTATGCGACCCATTTAGAAATTAATAAGGTGAGTTTTTGAAGGACTACATTACTCCAAATCACATACTCTATTCTCAAAATCCTTGATCAAGGCATAAAACGAGACAAAACCATCTACAGGATCACCGTAAGGACTGAAATAGTTATGAACATCTCCTGAGGCCCCGCCTCCTGTATAGATATAATAAAGATGATCGCTCGTCTGAAGATACCTCCATATTCGTAAAAGTTCTTCATCCCCTGAAGCCCGAACTGGCCCGCCGAATCCTTTCACCAGGTTGTAACAGATTCTCTGCATTCCATTTCCAAGCCAGCAACTTGTATTCCTCTCCAGATCAGCCCATGAGATCGTCTCATATACACCAACGTCAACTTCACCAACCGCTTTGTTTCTCTTGACGATCTCAGTCGGAGTTGCGAAATTGAGATTGTCGTACTTAAATATCTCGCCGGGTAGAAAACTCAGGAAGTTATGTATCCCTGTATCAACCCAATGGTGCTCCCCAAGCGTCTCGTAATCCATAAATAGGTTTATACACTGACCAGGAGTTGCAGATAACCAAGATGCGTACTTATCTGCTGTCAAAGGGTACTCTTCCCAATCTTTTGCTGAGAAACGAAAACCCACATCATCAGTCAACTTATAATTGCGCAATAGGACCTTAATCTTCGAATCTTTTGGATTGTAGATGAAATTTGGGGACCTTCCACCAAGAATCCAGTCCACGCCTTCTGTGAATATTCCCTTATATCCGAGTTTGTAAATAAGGGCTGCTATCTCGTTATTGAACAATAGCTCGGTATTTTCAAAGAATGTGGGCTTGTATCCAAAAAGATCACGAATAGCTCTGTCATGAAGCGATATTTGGTCAATATACTCCTCCTTGTCCTCGTAAAGTGAGGCCAGTGAATGGTAGTAGGTTTGTCCAATAAACTCGGCACATCCAGTCTCATTCAGTTGAACGAAGAGATCAAGTAGGTCGGAATCATACTTCTCACACTGCTCGATAAATATACCGGACAAGCTGAATGAGACTTTAAACTTCTTCTTCTCTTTCTTATATCTATCGATCTCGCTGATAATAATCTCTGTAGCTGGCCTATAGCATTTTTTTGAGACCTTATTGAAGATAGATCTGTTAAATTCGTTGTCAAAGTAGATATCAAAGAGGTCTTCTGTTTTTGCAGAAGCAATTGATTTATTGTAGGCAATCTCCTTTCTTATTCTAAAAGGTTGATGCAATTCGAAGCATAAAGAAACATTCACCATGGCTAATATTTATCTATATCACAGTATATTAAGGTTTTATGCGATTTGATGTTGAGGTTGACCCCATTGAAGATCCAGATCCATCGCGAACCAAACATTTAATACTCAAAAATAGATTGGCATCCTGGTCACAATCGGTTTATTCCGTACCTTTTTTAGATAAGATCGTTCCTAATAGGGACTATCCATACGAGGGCTTCAGTCTGATAGTTACTGGTGAAAACTACCATGTATTGGATGGTATCGCAATCGGTGTGAAATTAAATGATGGATATGTCAAATTGAAACCGGCAATTGTGAGGGCCCATCCATGGAAGATGAAGTATGGATATGATGGTGAGGCCTCAATTGATGTCGAATACTATCTTGCGAATTGGGACAAAACCGGGGCTTCGGCTACAATAGATATAAAATCAAGTAGATCGGACGTATCAATCGTAGTAGAACCCATCGTTGATATACGCCACATGTACGCAGATTCGAATCCTCTTTCCCATTATTGTGAAGTGATCGATGACAAAATGTTGATTGAGAGGAGTAATATATCACTTCTGATTGCAGGGTCAAAGGAACCAGAAATT
>JAXHTN010000286.1:0-2184 GCA_034190145.1 Halobacteriota archaeon
AGTATTCACTCAATATTTTGCTACCGTTTACCTTCAAAAACTCATTTATGAAGTAGTTAGATTTTTTGACCTCTTCATCCCAGTATTTCACCCTCTCCTTCACCGCAGGAAAAGATGCCATCATGCTAAGAAGTGTACCACCCATCAGTGTGCACCCCATCATGCCCACCTCTTTTATCCCGAACTTTCGTCCTGTAAGATCGCCTGTCATCTGAGTCGTGGCAAAGACTTTCGGTGCCCATTCTTCTGTTGTCGCTAGGACTCCGGATGGTGCAACAGATGCCATGCTCTTGTGCCCTGAGCCGACAACAAAGTCCGCACCAATTTTTCTCCCGTCAACAGGCATCACACCGACGGTATATGCACCGTTGTAAAGAAAGGGGATATCATAATCCTTTGCGACCTTTGCGATTTCGTAAACATCATGTTCATTTGCAAAGGCGTAATCGAAGTGATCAATCATTATAAGCTTTGGGGCTTTTCCAGTCTCCCTTATGACCGCCTCAATCCTGTTTGCGGTTGCCTCACCAGTTACGACGTTTTCATCATTTAAAGGGACCTCTCTTACGACTCCTCCGGCCCCTTCAACTGCAAGAAACTCACTATAGTGTGCAAGTGAAGATACTATTACAGCATCTCCTTTTCCAACAAGTGACGAAGTTACTGCCTGAAATCCCCTTCTTGCCCCCGGAACAACCCTTGCAGTATCCATATTCAAGAAATCAGCAAGTTCCAGATGAAATTCATCTATCGATGGTCTCTTTATCTTATCCAGCCTGAACGGTTTCACACACCAGTCGCATGTTGAGTAACCATCGCCATAGGAGATTAGAGCTTTTCTAGCTTCGGGTGTCAACCTACCAGCTGGTTGGATCGGTTGGATATTTATGTAGTCCTCCTCTCGTGTACGAAGCTCAATCTTGTTTAAAAGATCCCTTGATCCTTCCTGTTTTCCCTCCCTTATATCACTTATTATCTCTTCAAGCCTCTCAAATCCAGAAGTAAACTCTTTTTCTTCAACTTCGTCGAGTCCTGTCGGTAGGGAATGCCTGAATATCTCTCTTAGATCCTCAAGTGCGAAGATCGCTTCGAACAGCTTTGGAACTCTTTTGTCCATTTTTAAATTCCGATATCAGAATAGATCATCCACTTTACCTGATACAAGAAAATCACCATCTTCAATCATCTTCTTGAGACTCTCCGAAACAACCCTCGCTACCTTCAGATTTGATTGTCTGCAGGTTATAGGAACCTTTTTACCGTTCACGTTTATTGACCCGACATCCATTTTAATCGCTCCTCCTTTGCAAGCGTAATTGCATGATCCACATCCGAAACAGAGTTCCTCATCGAGCTCAAATACCTTGAAGGCACCCGATGGGCAGATATCTTCCACCGGGCAGCATTCTTCGAGGTTTTTTTTACATGCGGTACATTTATCAGAGTAATAATTCGGTATCAGATCGACCTCGTTGTAAACATCAGCGTAAGTTGTCTCTCCAAGCTTTGATTTTCGATCGCAGATGTCGAGTATGGGAAGTGGAATTTCCTTGTTCGTGATCATTGCACATCTCAAGATCCTCTCATTTAGTATGGGGATAGGAATGCCAACAGATGAGATTACTTCAGGTGATACCGAGGTCTTAAAGCCACCCATAAAGGAGAGATTCATCTTCTTGATATCTGCGATTAGCATCAGATTTGGCTTTTCAGGACCCGATCTGGTGCCTTTTCCTATAATATGTCCAACAGCGCCATTATATAGGACCCTTGTTCCAATACCAATTGATAAAAGTTCAGGATCGTTCTGGATTGGGTTGAGCTCCCCGCAACCGCAGAAACTGGCATCTTTAAGGTTGCCTCTCATTGGCCAGGTATGAAAGATGGTTCTGATGGGAGTATCAGAAGGATTTACGAAACTGTTGTAGTTTTTGAATGTGCTCCTTGTTGATAGCATCTTTGCATCAGGTATTTCGTCCAACTGTACCTTCGTTTCACCTTTTTTCCCAGTATCTGTTACGTATGCGATATTTATCTCTTTACCCGAGACAAGATCCGAGAAGAGATGGGATCCGCCATAAGAGTTGGTCGTCTCTGCTGTGATTTGTTCCGTATACTATCAGATCTACAACGGAAAGGCTCTCGTTCGGGCAAGGTCCGGGATAACCCTCAACTCCATTGAGC
>JAXHTN010000287.1:0-2174 GCA_034190145.1 Halobacteriota archaeon
TCTTATTCCTTGATATTCATAATCTATCTCAACATCTCGTTTACATCTGGAGCAATAATATCCCAATCCATCACCACCAAAAAGTATTATAAAAGACTAATAGTAATCGGACTCACTGAAATAGAACTTAGTATGACATATACTTTACTGTTTCTCTAAAAGAATTCACAGTTATATCAAGATATTTATAATGATACTAGCAACTAATACTCGACAGACGATGGAAAAAAGAGTAAATACAAAATGCCTTTTAGGCCTTGCAATAGGAGACGCCCTTGGTGAACCTTACGAAGGGCTCACTGCAGAGAGAATTAGAGAGATTGAGACTTATGAAGACCTATCTCTTATGCAAGAGAATCCGAAGATCACGGATGACACCATTCTTAGCATCCTTGTCTCCGAGAGTATAATTGAAGAGCAAGGGGTATTTTCCGAAGCTATCGGAAGAAAAATTATCTCAAATGAAGGGGGGCTCGAAAGGATCGGCCCGACTACAAGAGGTGCCATTCTTATGCTGAAGAAGAACCCAAAATACATATCAACAACCGGAACAACAAATGGTGCCGCAATGCGTGCTTCACCGATTGGCCTCTCGTGCTGCGAAGATATTATTGAGAAGACGGCTGAATCGTCAAGTGTTACCCATGGTACTGATGTTGCGATCTCAGGCGCTTCTTTTATATCTTCTGCAATCGATGCAGCGGTTTGCGGTCTTGAGAAAGATGAAATCATCGAAGCGGCAAAGAGAGGTGCAAGAGAGGGAAGAGTCCTTGGGGTGAAGACTGATAAGCCCCACATAGATGAGTTGGTAGAAGTTGCCATTGATACCCCAATTGAAGACCTTGCTGATGTAATCGGTGTAGGAATCGAGACTCATGAATCAGTCCCTACTGCTGCTGCCCTATTTTATAATTCAAAAGACTTTAAAGAGGCTGTGTTGGGTGCGATAAAACTTGGAGGAGACACAGATACGATAGCATCAATGGCTGGTGCGCTGTCAGGAGCATTTTTCAGGGAAGTTCCCGATACTTGGAGTGAAAAGATAGTCGAGGGTAGACATCTTATGACGCTGGAAAAGAGGTTACTTGACATCAAATGGGGTTAGAGGATGCTTAAGGTAAAACCGCTAGCTTTCGATAGTCTCGGCGTTAGGTCGATGGCCACATTCGTTGAGACGACTGATCTTAAGATTCTGGTAGATCCGGGTGTTGCCCTCGGCCCTATGAGATACAAACTTCCCCCACATAATATAGAAGTTGAGAGGTGCAAGAGACTCTGGGGCGTTGTGAAAGAACATGCTTCTCTTGCAGATATCCTAATAGTCACTCATTACCACTATGACCATTACAATCCCGAAGAACCCGAGTTATATGAAGGGAAGGTCGTTTACTTAAAAGATCCTAAGATAAATATAAACAAAAGTCAAAAGACGCGGGCAAGCCATTTCTTAAAAGAACTATCCGAGCTTCCAAAGAGCATTGAAGTGGCTGACGGTAATTCGTTCAAACATGGAAGCACCATTATAAATTTTTCAGAACCGGTTTTTCATGGGACAGATTCGAAGCTGGGTTATGTCACAGAAGTTAGTATAAGCTGTGGTAATGAGAAGGTTCTTCACACAAGTGATGTTGAAGGGGCATCTCAACGCGATCAGATCGACTTTGTCCTGGAAGAGAAGCCGGATATTCTTATTTTGGATGGGCCGATGACATACATGCTCGGTTATAGTTTCTCAAAAGATGACCTCCGAAGATCTCTTGAGAATCTTATGAGAGTTATCTTCTATACGGATGTGAAATCAATCGTCATCGATCATCACTTCATGCGTGATTTGAAGTATGAGAAGAAGATCGAGCAGATTTATGAGATCGCAGAAGAGAGGAACGTGAAAGTTGTTACTGCCGCAGAGTTCGCCGGAGATGAGACCGAGATGCTAGAGGCGAGAAGACGAGAGCTGTACAAGGAATAACTTAAAGCCAGAAATTTTAAGATACCAGTCTCAGACTAATATATATCGTCTCATCTTGACAAAGAGGCAAGGTAGGTAAGAACGTGACCGAAAAATCGATCCATGAGATAAACGAAAGAATTAGAGACGGCAGTGCATGCGTTGTAACGGCTGACAAGATGTCAGACATCGTTACTGAACTAGGACCGGAGGGTGCAGTAAGAGA
>JAXHTN010000288.1:0-2172 GCA_034190145.1 Halobacteriota archaeon
AGTAAATTAATAGTCAACTAGAAAAAAATGATTATCTTTATTATGGATGAATACATACGGCATCTATGACCATGAAATCAATTGATGGCTTCCTGAGCAGGTACAGCAAAAACAACACAATAAAATCCTATCGTGCAAGCGTCTACATGTTTTTAGACTTCTATTATGGCAAGGTTAGACAGGGCGCAAGAGCTACAAAAGAGGAACGAAAGGAGTATGAAGAGTTGAACAAAAAATACTTTTCAGAAGAACATGATTATCTCGATGAGCTTATCCGTTTTGTTGTATGGATGGATGGGAAACCACCTGCAACAATCAAAGTAAAGATCTCAGGTGTAAAGGAGTGGTTAAGCTACAATGAGATAGAGCTTACACCACGCCAGCTCAAGACCTTACAACATAAACTGCCTAATAGTAGTAGAGGCTGGACGGATGAGAAGGATATTGAAAGAGATACACTCAAACAGATCCTCTCACATACGGATGAGAAAGGCAGGGCTTTGATTCTAACCCTTGCATCTTCAGGAATGAGGATAGGCGAGCTTTTGAAGATCAACTTTGACGATATGGATCTATCAAGTGACCCTCCAGAGATCACAGTGAGAGGAGAATATACTAAAAGTGGACAGAGGAGGACTGTATTTATCTCAAAAGAAGCCAAGCAAAGTATTGATGAATGGTTGAAGATCAGAGACAGTTATCTTTTGAGTTCAGTAAATCGGAATAAGGGACTTATCGAGAATGGTGAAGCAAAAGCCAAGCAGATTGAAGATGATCGGATATTCCCTTTTAGTGATAGTACTGTTAGAGAATTATGGGCTAATGCATTACGGAAAAGTGAACTCAATGACAGGGATCCGAGCACTGGCAGGTTAAAATATCGTATTCATGGTATGCGTAAATTCTTCAGATCACAGCTTGCCCTATCGTGTCCTGTGGATATAGTCGAATCCTTGATGGGTCACGAAGGCTATCTGACAGATGCATACAGACGATATACACAAAAACAGTTGGGCGAGTATTACCTCAAAGGTGAGCACCATCTCACAGTCTTTGAGAGTGGTGATCTTGCAGAAATACAGGAGAGCTTACGAGATACTCAGATGGCGATGTTCGGATATAAATCAAGTTTGGATGAGAAGGATGAGCTGATAACTCATATGGGTAAAAAGATTGAGATGCTTGAGAGGAGGATATTTGAAGTTGGGGATGTTGATAGGTTGATAGATCTGGTACTTGAGAATCTGATGGAGAGTGAAGAGAAGAGGGAGAAGTTTATTGAGATGTTGGGTTCAGGTTGAGTTGGAGGTAGAGCGCCGCACAAGTCGATACCTATTGTAAATATTCACAATCCCCATCAAATACTACACACGAGAGCTGTTTTTTCAGAAGTCTCTTTGTTTTATCACCCAATTCGATCAGTTCTTTTGTCAAATCGATAATTTCTTTTCCTTTGGAATAATAACCACTTTTTGCTTTCTTAACCATTTCATTCATTACGCTATCAATTTTAAGCTGGAGGTCCGCTACTTTTATCAAGTCCTTTTCTAATTTGATGCATTCATCTCCGTCTATATGATACTCCCAAGTGTCGTCAGTGAGTCTCACTTTCGATTTAGCATTTTGATAATGTTTCATAAAAGTATTGAAATCTCCCTCTGCCCATGAGAGGCAAGCATTGTATATGCGTACAACAAAAGTCTCATATATAATGTTTGTTCCATGCAGAACAGATATTTCAAGTTTAATATCGTTAATCTCTTCTGATACTGCTTTGTTGACTTTATCAGCTATGTCTTTTAATATTTCTGATTTCAAAGCCTCTACCTTGTCACGATGCTTTGCACGTTTCTCTTTGAACTCATCCCATAATTTAAATATTTTGTCGTCTCGTAGATCTAAATGCAATCGTAGATCTTTGAAGAGGAATTCCTCATCTCGTTCTATTCGTATTTTTCCATCAACTCCTTTAGAAGGTATCCAAAATCTCTCAGGGGGGTAGTAAGCGGCTGAGACTTCTGGAAATTCCTCTATCCAACATTTTATAACATTTTTAAGATCCTCTGAGTGTCTTTCTCTTATCAAATATTTCACAATAGAATCATCTGTTTTTTGGGTAGAGCCCATTACATAACTCCGAAAATCTATGCCATGGAATTCGTATTCGGCGTT
>JAXHTN010000289.1:0-2160 GCA_034190145.1 Halobacteriota archaeon
CAAAAACAATCGGAAGGCAGCTCCCAAAACCCGTGATATAAAAAAGAAAAAGGCGCCCGTCTTGTGGCTGGTGGGGCCAAATCTTTCCAACAGGTACTCATATATTGAGGACTGATCCATGGGGAATCAAAGTTACGGCAGTAGAGATAAAAGATGTCGAACTTCCACAGGAGATGCAGAGAGCAATGGCTGCTGAAGCAGAAGCCGAAAGGGACAGAAGAGCAAGAATAATACAGGCAGATGGAGAGATGCAGGCTTCGCAGAAGTTATCAGAGGCTGCAAATGTCTTAAATCAAAGTCCCGGAGGTATGTTCATCCGAACTCTCAAGACGATCTCCGAAGCGACTGCAGAGAACGCGACCACAATGGTGATACCACTCCCCATTGAGATAATGAGGGCGCTTGGATACGAAAAGAAAGAAGAATGAAGATTATTGCATTTGTAGGCCTTCCCGCGTCCGGTAAATCCGAGGCCTCTAAAGTATCTATTGAGATGGGGCTGTCGGTAGTTGCAATGGGTGATGTCATAAGAGAGGAGGTGAAGAGGAGGGGCCTTCCTCTCACTGACGAGAATTCCGGTGGTGTGGGTAATGATCTCAGAAAGACCGAAGGGATGGATGCAATAGCCAAAAGATGCATACCCAGAATAAGAGCCAAAAACGCTGATGTTATAGTAGTTGATGGCATAAGGGGAATCGCAGAAGTGAAGAGATTCCGAGAAGAATTTGGAAGTGATTTCAATCTTATAAAGGTTGATTCAGGACTGGAGGAGCGTTTTGATCGGCTCAAGAGAAGGGGAAGATCGGATAGTCTGAAGAGTAAAGAGGAATTGAGAAACAGAGATGATAGAGAACTTGGATGGGGCATGGGAGCGGCAATGGACTCGGCAGATATGGTTATAGCAAATGATGATACACTTGAGGGCTTTAGAGACCAAATAAAAGAAGCTTTGAACGGATATCTATGAAGATCGGTTTTTCATCAATAATTGCAGCTTACGATCCGTTTGATTGGGTTTTTAATCTTGAGGATACAGGTTTCAGTGGTTGGGAGATCGTATGTGAAGGGGATATGGTCCTCACAAAGGAACTGAGAGAGAAGATAGAATCAGTCCATGAGAGCACGGATCTTGATCTTACAATACACGCACCGTTCTCTGATCTAAATATTGCTTCAATAAATTATCCTATATGGAAAGAGACGATCAGACAGACACGGATGTGCATAGATAACGCACCCGATCGCGTGGATATAATAACGGTTCACCCAGGACACCTTTCTCCTCTTGGTGCACAGATGCCAGAGAAGGCCTGGGAGCGGATCATCGAGGCCGTGAGAATACTTGCCGATTCTGCGATCGATCGTGGAATCAGCATCTCACTTGAGAATATGGTAAATATTCCCTGGATGTTCGGAAGATTCGCTCATGAGATAACGGGTCTTTATGAGACAATAGATAGAGAGAATACCTGCATCACCTTTGATATAGGTCATGCACACCTCACGGAATCGATAGAAGACTTTTTTGAAGTTGAGTTTTCACATATTCATGCACATGATAATCATGGAAAAAGCGACGAACATCTTGCAATCGGAAAGGGAACGATTGATTGGGCTCGTATAAAGGAAGGCCTAAAGGATTATAAAGGTAATATTGTTATCGAAGCAAGAAGTTTTGAAGAGGGAGTAGAAAGCTATAATTATTTGACATCTATGTGATTGAGATGAAGATTATAATCGGTACACGCGGCAGCGAACTTGCAATGATGCAGACGAATATGGTTGCAGACGGACTCAGAGAGCTTGGTGCTGATGTGGAGTTAAATATTGTCAAGACGAGCGGAGATATATTCCTTGAGAAGTCACTTCAGGAGTTCGGAGGCAAGGGAGCATTCACATGTGAGATCAATGAGATGATAATCCGAGATGATGTTGATGCCGCCGTTCACAGTCTCAAGGATGTACCTACACTCCTACCGGAAGGGGTGGTAATTTCTGCAATCCTTCCAAGAGCGTCAAGAAAGGACGTTCTTATCTCTGAATATAAGTTCAAGGACCTGCCAAAAGGTGCAAAGATAGGAACATCCAGCACCCGCAGAAAGGCCCAGCTTCTAAGGATAAGGCCGGACTTGCAGATAGAGGATATTCGAGGTAACGTTC
>JAXHTN010000029.1:0-13348 GCA_034190145.1 Halobacteriota archaeon
CCGCTGCCGAGTTACCTATAATGCAATACTTAGTCATATTAGTTCACCTCATAGACCAACGCTTCATTCGGGCAATTCGCAACACAAGCAGGTTCACCCAAATCAGCACAGAGATCGCATTTCGATGATATTTTATGATCCTCATCCCGCCCTATCGCACCGAAAGGACAGCTCATTATACACATCCAGCACCCAACGCACCTCTCCGAATCGCAGATCACCTTACCATCATCTATCTGCATAGCTCCTGACATGCAACTCTCCACACACAAGGGCTCCTCACAGTGCCTGCACTGTAATGCAAAAGATAAGGGACCATTCTCTTCAACCATCACTCTTGGTAGTGGTCTGGGCTCCTCTTTGAAGGCCTTGATTATCCTCTTTGATCTTGAATGTGAAACGATGCAGTGTATCTCACATAGGCGACAGCCGATGCAGACCTCTTCCTTTGCGTAAATTCTCCCCATCTTTAGGCCCCCGCAGGTAATATTCCAAGAATCTCCAGATCCGTTTCGGTAAGTCCGACTCCTCTCAGTTGCAATCTGTTTCCGCGCAAACTCTCGATTGCGTTTATTCCCATTCCTCCAAGCATCTCCTTGATCTCGTGCGTCCATGCGTTGAGTAGATTTACGAGTCTGCGTGCACCAATATCAGGATTCAGTCGCTTTTCCAGGTAAGGATCTTGGGTTGCAATCCCCCAGTTACACTTTCCCGTATAGCACTTCTGACAGACGTGGCATCCAAGTGCCACAAGAGCAGGCGTTCCGATATATACAGCATCAGCACCGAGTCCTATCGCCTTGACAACATCGGCACTACTTCTGAATCCTCCTGCAACAAGGACAGATGCCTGGTTCCTGATACCTTCATCTCTCAACCTCTTGTCGACTGATGCGAGTGCGAGTTCGATCGGTATTCCCACATTGTTTCTGATCATAGTGGGTGCTGCACCCGTACCTCCTCTAAAACCATCGAGGGCTATGATATCTGCACCGGCCCTAACCATTCCACTTGCAATTGCAGCCGAATTATGTACTGCAGCTATCTTGACTGAGACTGGTTTTTTATACTCAGTTGCCTCTTTAAGTGCATAAATCAACTGTCTCAGATCCTCAATAGAGTAAATATCATGATGTGGCGCAGGTGATAGTGCATCAGTACCTACAGGTATCATTCGCGTCTCCGAAACCGATTCACCTACCTTCTCGCCAGGAAGATGGCCACCTATGCCTGGTTTTGCTCCTTGACCAATCTTTATCTCTACAGCTGCTGCAGCGTCTAGATAGTCCGCACTGACACCGAATCTTCCGGATGCAACCTGAACGATTGTATTCTTTGAATACCTATACAGGTCCTGATGAAGGCCTCCTTCGCCAGTATTGTAAAAGGTGCCAATCTCCTCTGCTGCCCTTGCAATAGAGAGAACCGTGTTGAAACTTACGGCACCATATGACATGGCTGAAAATATTATCGGTGTCGAAAGCTCAAGTTGTGGTGCAAGATCTGTCTTTAATATCGGCTCATCTCCTGAAAAGTCCACCTCGATAGAATCCGGTTTTCTACCAATATATGTCCTCATCTCCATCGGTTCTCTCAATGGATCGATTGAGGGGTTCGTGACCTGTGAAGCGTTGAGTAGAATGTGATCCCAATATATCGGATAAGGCCTGTCATTACCCATACCAGTCAAGAGAACACCACCGGTCTCAGCCTGCTTGATAATATTCTTTATTGTCCCGGCATTCATATTTGCGTTACTTCTGAACTCCAGAGGATTCTCCCTTACGGTAAGTGCATCAGTCGGGCATAGCGTAACACACCTGTGACAACCGGCACATAATGAGTTTTCAGACTCAATCTCATCATATTCCGGGAAGTATGTGTGTGCATCAAAGCCACATTGTCTTACGCAGACCTCACACCTAATACACTTAGCATCATCCCTCTCGATTATGAAGTCTGATTCATACATGCTCAATGACATCGGTTTTCCTCCTTTAACCTGCCAATTACGGGTTCACCTGCCTTTGGGTTCCATATCACATCAGGATTGTCGCAGACCTCTCTTATGCCAGCTTCTTCGCTTGATAGATAGAGCATATCATTCTTTCTTCCTGCAACGAGTGGTCTCAATTTTACCCGATCGCTAAGACCTATCATTCCGTTTTTGTGCCCAAGTACGATTGCAAACGGCCCGTTTACAAGAGCACCACTGTAAACCATCCTAACAGCCCTATAAAGCTTTTTTTGTTCCTCTGGCATCCTGTCAATATCAGACCAAAATGGCGATGCCAGAGCCTTGCATGCGATCTCAGGAGGGATCTTATGTCTTCTCAGCATTAGATCAAATAGGTAAGCCATCACCTCAGTATCGGTTCTAAGCGTACACTTGTACCCGAACATCTCAAGATACCTCATGTTAGCGCCGTATGATGAAACCTCTCCATTGTGTACGATTGCCCAATCGAGTATAGTGAATGGATGTGCTCCACCCCACCATCCCGGAGTATTGGTTGGAAACCTTCCATGTGCAATCCATGTGTATGCTTCGTATTCTTTCAAACGGTAGAATTCACCCACCTCTTCGGGAAAACCAATCGCCTTGAAGGCTCCCATATTCTTACCACTGGATATCACATACGCCCCATCGATCAGTGAATTAATATCCATCACGGTACTTACAACGAAGTCCTCTTCTTTTCTTATATCCCTCTTTGGCTTGACAAAATATCGTCTTAGTATCGGTGGATCGGTTATGGCAGGGATTGCTCTTGTGTGAATCTGCTCAGCAAGTTCAACGGAAAAATCATCTTCTAACTTCCTCTCTGTCTGCTCCTTTGCTTCAACATTATCGAACATCAGATGAAATGCATAATGATCCTCATAATCAGGATATATTCCATATGCGGCAAACCCTCCGCCCAGGCCATTTCCTCTGTCGTGTAAATTTGCGATGGAGTTGATTATATCCTCACCGTCGATCTTCTCCCCCGCTTCGCTCATAATAGCACTTAATGAACACCCAGATATGTCCTTAGATGGCCATTTTACATCTTCCTGATAGAACATTTATCTCTTCACTCCATAAAGTCGGCAATGCACTGCCGACCATATTAACTATAAAAAGGATAGTATATAAAAGTTATTGTAAAAGAATGAATCTTCATTGAAAAAATTGTAATGAATACAAAAAAATTACACAATGGGAGTGAAGATCAACCCATCTTCAGATGAAGAAATATTATATATGACCGTCTTTGGCCTCATCCCATAAATACTCAAAGACCCGTTCAGATCCTTGAAGACGAAATGTCTGTCTGCCATATGAGATATTATATCAATCATCTGTTGTGGCCTCTTGGCAATCCCGATTAAGATGTCACCGTTGCAAAGTATACGATCCACAAACATTCTCAACTGTTTTATGGCATCGGAGTAGCCCAGATAATATTCAAAGAGGTCGAGCCCAACCACATAAATATAGGTCCTCTCGGGCTCTTTTGATCTTATATCAAAGACTGCACCTACAGTCGCCTTAAGGTCTTCATTGAATGGTATAGTCTTCTCGCTTGTACCAACACCACACTCCTCAACGATGCTTATATTATCAGAACTTTCCGAATTCAAGAGCGCTTCATTTAAGTTCCTCATCTCCTTTCCACCAAATGGGAACAATACGATCCCCCTGCCACAAAGAGCTGCATTTGAGGTGATTGTTGAAAGTAGGTGAATATATCTCTGATCGATCCCATGTTCCATCTCCAGCAGGTTGAAACTCCCTTTGGCAAGTCCGCCTCCTAGTAGTTTATCGAACTGGTCACTACCTGAAGATATCGTTGATTCATCAGGATCTCCTTTTCCTTCACTCAGCAACCGTATGGGCCTAGGTAAGAAAGGCTCAAAATATTGGAATACACCATCATGAAGGGATATCGTATACCTCTTCTGCCTTATTTGAGTACCTCTAAGTTTCTCAATGAGGATCTCTCGAGAATCCCTGCTCTCAAGCCCACCGTACCAAACATCACCGAACTGGGCTTCACCATGTATCTCTATATCCTTAAGAGTAATCGTACCATCCACAAGGTAATCGAGCTTCCTCTTTCCCGCATATTCTGCAACAAGGACTACATTTGCAGCAGTCTTCTTGGAAAACGATATGATCCCCTCTTTGAGCTTACCACCATCATCATGAGAATTTAATGCTATCACGTCGAGACTATCGATTACGACCATAGGATAATCAAGATCAATATCTATAATCTTCGCATATACGCTATTGAGAAATGTAGAGATATCCGTGAACTTCATCTTGGTCACATCGACCATGTTGTGCTCAAGAAGGACTCCACTTAACCATGGAAAGTGCTCATATATATCTTCAACCTCGGTTCTTGTCGAGATGAAGACGCCGTTCTTCTCCTCACCAATCTCTTTGAGTAAGCTCAGTGCAAATGTAGTCTTTCCAGCCCCAGGATCACCTTTAACAAGTAATGTCTTTCCCACGTCACTGAAGAAACTGTGAATCTCAGGTGGGATCTTGATTCTAGGGGACACATGTCCTTTACGCATCAGAACATCCCTCTTCAATGAATCTGAACCAGCCAAGCACATTCTTCCCCTTTTCAGTTATCCTATAAATTCCAGACGTCTCTTTAACAAGGAATTTGTTCTCGACGAGTAGACCAATATGGTGAAGTATTGCCCTGTCTGACATATCAAGCTCTTTACAATTTTTCCTTATCTCAACAAGCCTCCTTCTCTCTCCATCACTCAGATATAACAAGATAGCGAGGCGTGGAATGCTTATGAAGATCTCAAGGTCATTTTCATGAATTGCGTCATAGAGATCGGTTATCAGTGGTGATCTGTTGTTCATGCTTTTTCACTGCCAAGTAATAAAATAGTTATTCCCTCATCCATCTAGTAAATATTGCTTGCTATTTGTAATTATTATTACAGTAAAATTAAAGTTTATTGAAAAAAACTAAATTTATATACATTCAATACATACTGCCACCTAGTGATGAATATGGAAAATGTAAGTTCAAGCGGGGTTTCGAAGAAATATCCAATATGTTCATATTGTGGGGCTTGTGCAGCGTTTGTCCCCAATTTTGATAAGTTCAAAGAAGATGAGGCCATGACAAATAAGGGTTGTATGGGCTCTTCGTCAACCGGATCATGTTATACTGTCTGCCCGAGATCATACTCTATCTGTAGCGATGACAGAAGCGAGTGTGTTAGGCGTGAGTATGGTAATTGTAACATCAGCTCATTAAGTAATCCCGAAGGCAATACTATCGGTCCATATTTGAGCATAGTAAGCACAAGGGCGTTTAATGAGAATAATAAAAAGAATGGGCAAGACGGTGGTGTGGTCACAGCACTTCTTGATATGGCCCTCAATGAAGGTTTTGTCGATTCGGCAGTTGTTGCAGGAAAGTCAGAGGATGAACCCTGGAGGCCGGAACCTGTCGTTGCAACAAAAGGTGATGATCTTACAAAATCCTCAGGTTCGAAGTATACCGCATGCCCATCGATTCTGGGAGTTTGGGAGGCAATAGAAAAAGGATATGAGAAGATCGCGCTAGTAGGCACTCCTTGCAACATCGAAGCTATGAGAAAGATTCAGTCGCTTCATGATCGTAGCCTGGAGTCGGATAAAGTAAAGATTCTCATTGGCTTGTTCTGTACAGAGACCTTCTGGTACAAGGATCTTGTAAAATATCTGAGTAAGATGGGTGTGGATATAAACAAGGTCTCAAAATTCGATATAAGCAAAGGTAAGTTCAAAATTTATACGGATGGAGATGTAAAAGAGGTTCCGATTAAGGAGTTGGAAGGACTAGCAAGAAGCGCGTGTAACATCTGCAACGACTTTGCATCCGAACTTGCAGATATATCTGCCGGTTCTGTCGGTTCAGAAGAAGGCTGGACTACACTTGTGATACGCAGCCAAGTGGGTCAGGAGCTTATTGATATGGCCATCAGCAAAGGTATAATAGAGACAAAAGAACTTACAGAAGATGAGATATCCAAGATAAACAAGATTTCATCAAACAAGAAGTTGAAGAACTGGGATAAAATGATGCAACAGATTGAGAGTTGCTCTGCATGCAACAGCAGTCCTATACCCTCAGTCTTCATCACATAGTTCACTATCAATTTATACTAAGAAAAATGGGGATTTTCTTTCCCCTTTCTCTCATTTTTCTCCTCTCGTTTATTCCTAAATTATAAAACGTTTATAAATCAGTTTTTTGTAACGCAATGAAGATTATGTATAAAAAGTTACTTTTAAGTATATGTAGGCAAATAACTGCCGGTGGTGAATAAAGATGCCAGATATATATGCAAACGCAAGATCAACCACGAGCACAACCACCAGAAAAAGGGATGTCAATCCCACCAGCGGGATGTGTCCTATATGTATTAAAGACTGCACGGTCCTTTGCGAAGTCGGAAAATCAGCTTTCCGATCAAGGGAGGTGCTTTACCCCGAACCGGAAGAGTTCGGATACAGTACAGCTTCTTCAAATAAAGACTACGATATAGATTGGTCACACTTTCAGATTCTAACCGATGTCATAGGTGCCAAAGGGATTGAAGCAAATTCCGATGTGGCCACTTTCCCAAATGTTGACATATCAACTTCCCTTGGAGGTGTTTCCATGGAAGTACCATTCTACACAACGGGACTTGGATCGACCGACGTTGCAAGAAACTTCTGGGACGGCTGCGCTATCGGGTGTGCAATCTCGGGTACTATGATCATGCCGGGTGAGAATATATGCGGTGTCGACCTAAACAGTAAATTTGATTCAAACGGTAAGGTAACCCATTCCGATGAATTGAGCAGGAGGATCGAATCATTCAGGAAGTTCTGGGATGGGAAGCATGGAGATGTGGGTGTTCAGACCAATGTCGAGGACCAGAGACTTGGTGTTGATGTCTATGCACTATCAAAACTTGAGGTAAATATTATTGAGAGAAAGTGGGGACAAGGTGCAAAGGCCATAGGCGGCGAGATAAGATTGTATGATCTTGAGAAGGCCCTAACCCTAAAGAAGAGAGGCTACATTGTACACCCTGATCCTGAGGATGAGGTTGTTCAGAAGGCATTCAAGGCCGGTGCTTTCAAGACCTTTGAGAGGCACAGCAGAGTGGGTATGCCTGAGGCCAAGAGCTTCGTTGAAGATGTCGAGTGGCTCAGAGACCAAGGTGCAAAGAAGGTATTTCTTAAGACCGGAGCTTACAGACCATCAGCAACCGCTTTTACACTGAAAGTTGCATCTGAAGCAAAGGTAGACCAGATAACATTTGATGGTGCCGGTGGAGGTACCGGAATGAGTCCTGTTCCTATGATGAATGATTGCAGTGTTCCAACAGTTTACTTGTTCGCACAGGTTATGCATGGAATTGATCTACTAAAGAAGAGCGGAAGATATGTTCCTGATATATCATTTGCAGGCGGTTTTGTCAATGAGGCCCAAGCCTACAAGTGTATCGCAATGAGTAACTTCGGTACTTCACCGTATGTTAAGGCTATAGCGATGGCACGAGCGCCACTTACAGCCGCTATGAAGGCCGAATACTTCGGTGAGCTTGCAGCAGAAGGACAGCTTCCGAAATCTTTTGCTAGCAAGTATGGTTCAAAGCCCGAGCAGTTCTTTGCAACATATCCGGAACTTGAAGCGAAGTACGGATCAGACATGAAAGATATCCCAATGAGTGCAATCGGAGTCTATTCATACTTCCAGAGGTTGAAGGTAGGACTTCAGCAACTTATGGCAGGTGCAAGGAAGTTCAAGCTTGAGCTCATTGACAGAGGAGATCTTGCATCACTCTCAGATCTTGGAACAAGGGTCACAGGAATCCCATCTGTTCTCGATGTGGATTACGATGTGATGGAAGAGATACTGGGGTAATTCCCTTTATCTCCTTTTTATTTTATCCCAAATACATCAATTCTTTCAGGTTTTTTAAATAGGGCCTTTTAGGGCGGCTGAGTATATAACGCCATATTAGCAAGGGATTTATTACTTCACCTAAGCATCTTCCTGCCGAAGACAAATATGAATAGTGCTGTCATGAATATACCGAGTGCTGATTCAATGGCTGCAAAGAGGCGGCTACATCCGATTGGGTGAACGTCACCGTATCCCAATGTCGTAAATGTTATTACGCTTGTGTAGCAGCACCATAGGAAGTCTTTGAAGAGGGAGTAATCGATTCCGCTGAGGTTTGCATTGCTGATATTCAAGTCGTAATTTATCATGGTGTGCGTCGGAAGTTCTGCTCCTACAAGCATTATCCCGCTGAAGAAGTAGAGTACTGCAAAGACGATTATCAAACCCAGTGACGCTTCAATCACTCTGAAAGGTCTTTCTCCGTATCCACATAGCAATCTGTAAAAGAAATTCCAGAATTGCCTTTGGAAAAAGCCCATTTCTTTTCTCTTACATTCCATCTCACTGTAGTAAAATTCACCCGCTGTTGAATAATCACCGGATCTCTGATAGCTCTGTTTTAATCTTCTGTAAATTTCTTCAAGTTCTTCATTGGAAAGTTTTCCCTCGATCTCTTCCCTTATTTTTATTCCTTCTGAGATCATAAACCATTTTTTCTTCTCTTCAGGCAATTTTGAACCAGTTAAATCGACTTTTTCTATGTTTGAACCGTTGAACAAACATTTACTGAGATCGGCCTCGATTCTAACGTTTTCTGAGAAGAATGTACCTTCTAAATTGATGTTTTTTGATTCAAATCGAATGATATCTGTTTTACCGTTGAATTCAGCTCTAAAAAAGGTTGCTTCCCCTTTAAATTTAGTGAACTCAAACTTTGCTTTCTCATTGAATTCAGTTCTCCTAAAGTTTGCTTTCTCATTGAATTCGGCTATCCTAAAGTCTACGGTCTCATTGAATTTGGCTGATTCAAAGTATGTTTCCTCGTTAAATTTGGCTTCCGCAAGGTTTGCTGCCCCCTTGAATTTAGTCAACTCAAACATTGCTTCACCATTGAATTCAGCTGACTCAAACTTTGCTTCACCATTGAATTCAGCTGACCTGAAATTTGCTATCTTATTGAATTCAGCTGACCTAAAGTTTGCTTTCCCCTTGAATTCAGCCAACTGGAAGTGAACTATCTTCTCAAATACTCTTTCTTTAAAGTCTGACGTTCCCGGTGGAAAGTAAAAACCTTCGAAACTGATGAACTCTTCTTCGGTATTCAATATTTCATCTATTCCAGAATTGAATGCTTCTACGTCCTTTTTGTCATCTCTTAGATGGAATATGCAGTACTTTGAACCCGGTAATGTTTCATGCGGGCATTTCCAGCCGAAATCATCTTGATATTCACACATCGGACCTCTTGACTACTTATAAAGAAGTGGTCCCCCATCACTGTTAAAAATTACCATCACTTTGTATATGTATAAAGTAAAAACCTTTCAACAATTCTTGGCCCGTGTGGACGAGATCAGTACCAGATGATCCCCATCATCCAAAGCTACATCGCCTTCGAAGTTTATCATAAATTTTCCGTCCTTGCAAAGCGCAATAACCTTATCCATCTCTTCTATTGGGACCTCGGAAAGCTTTCTCTTACCTTCGATTCTGATCTGTTTCAGATCAAAACCTTCGACCGATGTTGTGGCATCCATGATGAAATTGACAACAACAGGCTCCATGACCGCATGGGCAAGGAGTCTACCACTTATCTCTGCATATGATATGATGTGATTTATTCCTGCCTCTCTCATCATCTCAACATGCTCTCTTGTCTCGCAGGTAGCAACTATTTTCAGATCACGATTCAGTTTTCTTGCGGCAAGAGCAATCATTATCGTGTCGGAATCGTTCTCGATGGGAATTATCATCGTCTTCGCATCCTTGACACTACACCTGTTCAACGTATCGCTCTTTGTCGGATCTCCTGATATGTGTGGTATCTTGAGGGCATCGAGCTCGGCGCCGTTCATCTCACTCGGGTTATCGACCACCAAAAACTCTTCATCTTCGCTCTCTAGCTCTCTTATCGCCTCTTCAGTCTTGGCATTCCAGCCAACAATAATCGTATGATCTTTCATCTTCACCCTCCCCAGACCAAATAATTTATCCAGTTGACTCTTGGTAGTGATTGCAACGAGCTGCTCGACGACATAAGCGATTGTGCCCATCCCACCAAGCGCAACCAGTACAAACGTGACCCTTCCACCTAGTGTCCCCGGGTAGAAATCACCGTAACCGACAGTGGTAATTGTTACGATCACCCAGTAAAGTGCATCCCAGATTCCGACAGCATCACCTTCAAAATATGCAAATGATGCCGAACCGAAGACGACTACACTTATAAGTAGAAAAAGGACCCCTAGCTTACTTATATTCCGCCTGATAGACCGCATAGTGCGAAAGAGCCAAAGCATCATCTTCTCAGTACTCCCTGATTATAATAGGCCGATCGATCGTATTTATAAGTTGCAGTCCCTCGTTTATATCTCTTTCGAGCCACGGGGGGAGAGCGAAGAGGAAGAGGTGTACCTTGCCATCGTAAGTATTCGTATCCACATCTTCCAGAAGATCATCAATATCACTCTCGGTCATTTGAATCGGATCGTATCTCTTTGAAGCGATGGCAAAACCCCAGTTCCCGAAACTTGGAACGTACTGCGTATACATTCTCACAACAGGAAAATCGGACGCTTCAAGTGTGTTTGCAATAACCACGAAGCCATCCGCACCAAGAGCCCAGTCCGCCTGTGTTGCCTGTGTCGCAATTATCCCATCTTCAGAAAGCAGTTGGTAAAGTTCCAAGTAGAACTCAAGGGAGTAAAAAGTTGCGAGCAAATCATCATTTGGGTCCGGCAGATCTAAGATTATGATGTCATACTCTCTATGATTTCTGATCGCATCTCTTACATATTTTCTCCCGTCCATAGCAATGTACTCGAGCCTGTCATCCTTCCAGGAATCGTTGTGTATGCTTTTGAAATACTCCTTTGACACTTCTATTACCTCAGGGTCAAGATCGACAAGGGTGACACTCTTGAGATCATCATCTGAGAACCTAGTCAGTACCTCCAGGCATCCCAGATCCCCTCCGCCTATCAAGAGGACGTCAATTGGTTCATCTCGATTACCAAGCATCGTAACCATTGCAGGAAGTACAAGCGCCTCTGAGTAAGGTTCATCATCACTTTCAGATATCTGCTCTTTTCCATCGAGAAATAGGACGCGTCCAAGAATATTGTGCTCTACAACGGTGATAGTCTGAAATTTACTCTGCCTCTGATCAAGAATCATCTGACCGGAATAGAGGTCGAGTGTTGTCGTATATTCAAGTTCATCTGCTTGAAGATACCCCCAAGTGAAGAGTGCAGGAAGAATCAGAACTATCGCAATTAATAAGAAAACCTTCAACCTTAAGTCCTTTTCACCTATGGGGCCATCATACGGAATTTTCCCCATACCCTGGCCCATTTTTCTTGCTAAAAAGAAGATATAGAAGGCCACGCTTGTTGCACCTATTGTATTAAGAATGCCTCCAATGTGGACTGTTCTTATCGATCCGATCAGTGGTATCATAATGATTCCAGCAGATATCGCTCCGAATATCCCACCTATTGTATCAAGAAAATACGCAAAACCTGTCACTTCGCCTATCCTTCTGGTATCTGATTTTAATAGGATTTTTATTGCAACAGGTAGCTCTCCACCCATAAGAATTGCAGGGATGAGAAGTATTCCGGAACTGTATATCAAAAGGATGTGCCACGATGTCGGTGAAAGGCCCACTAGTTTGAATGTTGAGATTATCACATCAGTAAGCATCCATTCATCCGAGAGGGCAAAACCCCTGGTAACAGGGACGATAAAGAGTGAGATTATGGCTATCAGCATTTCAAGTATAAAGAGTAACAGAAAAGGGTTTTTTACCCGATCAGATAGTCTGCCAATTAGAAAACTTCCGATTGCAAGCCCGCCCATTATCGCCGAAAGAACAATGGCACCTGAGTAGAATGAAGACCCGAGAAGTATCGTAAACTCACGGATAAGTGCAACCTCGTATATCATGGAAGCAGCCCCTGTTGAGAGAAGAGTTATCGCGATGACAGCAGGTATTGCAAGGGACCTATCTATACTCTTCTCTCTTTTGGAAAGGCTCATCCTACTTAATTAAACCACCTGCTTGATATTATAATTTCTTTACTGTCCCCCAAAGACTTAAGAGAACTTAATTAGAATAAACCCCTCAACAAAAGTATCAAATTTCAGGGATGTGATCGTATCAATGAAGATATAAGAATTGTTGAGTTGACGCCCTTCAAGGTAGCATCATTTCACGTTAAGGATAGTCTCTCACCCGAAGAAGAATCCTGGAGTATGCTTGAGTCATGGGCAGGGCCCAAGGGCATACTTGACGAACCCGAGAAATACCTGATATTCGGATTCAACAATCCTATTCCGATGGGTGAGAGTAAAATGAGAGGATATGAGTTCTGGATTGCAATTCCCGATGATCTTGCGTTGGATAACTCCATAGCCACAAAATATTTTGGTGGTGGGTTTTATGCAGTGACCTCGTGTAAGGGGGCAAGTAACATAGGTAGATCATGGGCGAAACTAGGAGAATGGTTGCAAGGGGAAGGTGCTTCGAAGTTTAAGCTTGGGTATCCGGATGATTATGACTATGCAAATAGTCCTGATCTTGGCATGGAACGTCACCTAAATCCGGGATTTAATGACATAAATGAGATGCTTATCGATTGTTATATGCCGATCACTTTGAAATGAATTCTATTGAGAAGGTCGTCGGAATATAAACTCTTTAATCAGAAATATATCAAATGTATCCGCAAGTGATTAACTAATTAGTTCTAGTCGACTTCAAACTTCTTTCAATTTCTCAAGTATAATCGCCGGACAGATCCTGTGAACTCCTTTTATCTTACCAATCTTTTCAGAGATTAACAAAGACAATTCCCTTCCGTCTCTGGTCCATATTTCACTCATAATCATATGATCTCCAGTCGAGGTGGCGACGTATTGAACCTCATCAATCTCAGCCATACTCTTTGCTGCCTCGAGAAACATTGAAGGTTCGACATCCAGACCCACAATAGAAACTGTATTATATCCCATCTTAGATGGATCAACAAGGATTGTATACTTCTTTATTACACCATCATTTTCTAGCGCTTGCACTCTGTTTCTAATTGTAGATTCACTGACACCAAGTTTCTGGGCAATCTCTGTAAAAGGAGTTCTTGAGTTCTCCCTCAAGGCCTCAATTATCTTTCTATCCTTATCGTCCATGGTCTACCTCTCTGCGATATTCGCAG
>JAXHTN010000290.1:0-2149 GCA_034190145.1 Halobacteriota archaeon
TTATATAGAGGTTTGAAAGACCAAGCTCTCTTCCCAGACCCTCGCTTCTGTATGTAACAGGACCCGAATCAGAAGAAGAAGGATTCTTTACAGGTAGCCAATCAATAAACCTCCACAACCCTGGAAGGTCTCTTACCTCTAGCTCTTTCTTCTCATACTCAGTTCTAAGAAGCGAGTTGTGAGCCCTCTCACATCCGAGATTGTAGTGGTCTGCAAACTCTTCACCACATTCAAGACATTTTAAGGTGTATTTCTCTTCAGTTTTATAACTTATTATCATCACTTATACTTCCTCTGAGTCTTTTTATAATTATAATATCTTAAGTCGCTCTAAAATAGGCTCAACGGGAATAGAATGTGCCTGTATCCCCACTGTTTTGTAGGGGTCCGCACCCATTAGAATGGCAATAAGTTCGGCGTAGTTCATGTGAACAAAATCAAATTCTTCCCCGGTCTTCTCTTCAATATATCTCTGGTTTCGATCAAGTGTCACTTGACAACCGGGACATGAATAAATAACAATGTCTGCTCCGGAGTCTTTAATAGACCTTAGCTTCCTTGTCGCAACCGATCTCGATAGATCTCTATTTTCAAGTGCGTGCTTGAATCCCATTCCACAACACAAGTTCTTTTCCGTATAGTACACGGGTTTTGTACAGGTAACAGATATCAATTCGTCTAACAGATTGGGTATTGCAGACTCTTTGAACATCTTTGTGTAATGGCATCCGCTATGCGTAGCCACCTTCAAACCATCACAGTCAAACTCAATCATCTCTTTAATTCTGCTTTTGAGGCGGTAGAAAGTCTCTGAAATATGAGATACATTAATATCTCCTTTAAGATGTAATCCCACTTCATGCAATACCTCATTAACCTCCCCTCGTACCCCACTTTCCAAAATCTCTTTAGCTTCTGTTAGTACCCCGTATGAAGTAACACAAACGGGGCTAATGTTGGTATAACCGGATTCTTCGGCTTTTGCGAAATTTCTTGCGTTTATGGCAAGCATTGTTGAGAAAGGTACCGCATCTGCATAATACGGGAATCCTGTGCAGGTAGACTGATTGGGATCGTCAAGATAATCAACATCCAAACGATCAAAAATGTATTTTATAGAAGGAGTCACGCCTGGGTAATGGGCATCCATTATACAACTTTTGAAAAGATATAATTTATCCTCTGGAATCGTTTTTTTCGGTCTTCCTAGCTCTTTTGTCTTAATAAATTTCTTGTTTTTCGTCAGATCAGCTATCTTTCGTATCTCATGCAAAGATTCAGAAGGTATCGCTCTGTGGACTGCTTCAAGTCCGATATCACTTCTTATCCTTCCCATATCCTTTATTATATCTTCAAACCCAATCCAATCGTCAAAACCATCCGAATACGTAGAAAGCGTAACTGAAAGTCCTTTCTCATAAAAACTCTTATACAATAAATCTTTATATTCGGATTCAGTATCATTCGATTCTCTCAATATTTTAACAATATCAGACACGCTATTCTTTTTTATACAAACTGATTTACAGGAATAGCAATGAAAGCACTTATCTATGGGATATCCATTGACTCCGACTCCCTTATTTAGTATCAACTCTTGTATAATCCTTCTTGGGTTATACTCCTCGGAAAATTCCTTATCTACATAAAATGCATGAGCAGCAGGACAGATGGACGTGCATGCACCACATTGAATACACGCATAGAAATTGGGTGCACGAGGATCGTCAAGGATCTCTGATTTTGATTTCACTTATACGAGTATCAAGTAACTCGAACTTAAGTATTCCCCTTTTGGGTATAAATATTGCCCAAAAATGTTAAATGGTTGTAGAGATTATACATTTGTATAACATGATTAACGATCTGATGATAGCAGCATTCAAATCGGATGAGGATCTGAGAAAGGCCCTCCTCAGAATCATAAAAGAGGAACTTGGGATGAGTGTATCAGATTTCAGTAAAGAATCCGGGATTCCACTCAGCACACTTTATAAGATCATATCAGGTGATAGAGAACCAAATCTGAAGACTCTAAGGACCGTGAGTGAAGCGATAAAGAAGTCAAAGGGTGAAGAGGGTAAGTTCATTGCCGTAATCGCTGCTCGCCCGACACTTGACAGGATAGAACGAAGGGTGATGAGAATAA
>JAXHTN010000291.1:0-2134 GCA_034190145.1 Halobacteriota archaeon
TTTACTATCACTTCTCAGATCACAATTCATATTAAATTATACCTTATTAATATCAGGCCTTTTTTACTTCTACCTATTCCAAAACTCAGCAGGAATCCCATCTATCAGGCCGTTCGGATAACGGGCTGGGATATAAAACGAATCAAGATTTTTAACAGACTTTCTCAATTCTTCAAATGACGCATCATATTCAGATGCCATATTGCACAACTTTGCAACCGAATGAGTGAAAATCAATTCTTCTCCCTGGTTATGGATATACGCTTTTAAAGCCTTCTCTGCTACTTGTTATGCCATAAAACAGACCGGATTATAGATCCCTACATTGAAGAGTGGGTCTAACGATGCAAAATCAGCCTCAGCCTGTTTTATCCATCTCTCGCCCTCTTCACGACAGTCTTTTTTCATATAAAATTTTGCTCCCCTTGATTGCGTCTTTTATAAACGGATTCTTATCCTTCATATTCTCAAATTCTTCCGGTGTAGAAACCAATATATCTACTGCTTCTCTGTTATCAATATTCTCGTATACATCCCTTAATCTTTTAACAAATCTCTCTTTTGTCTCCATTATCACAATTAAATCTATATCGCTTGATAAACCAACATCATCTCTTGCAAGAGATCCGAATAATATTATCATTTCCGGTTTCATCTGCTTTAACTGATCAAGGATCCTTAATAGTTCTTTTTCTAGCATTTCCTTTATTATTGTCTTTTTATCGCTTGCAATCAACTTTTCATTTTCCCCAATAAGTGGCCTCAATCAATTGCGAAAACACCGCTTCAAGGCAGGCTTCTATCTTTTTACCATCTTTTTTCGCGGAATTACCTAAAGCCCCATACCTTTAAATAGCAGACTACACTAATGCTATGCGTACACCATGAGCGATTCCTTGCGATCGATCATTCACTGGTGCGTTCAACATTCCCTCGTTCTTTCACTAGCTTTCCCATCGAGTAAAGCATTATTGCCGAGAAGGTACTCAACGACCCAACAATTATTAGGAGCATCGTGAGCATTGTTGGTCCGAAAGGTATAAAACCTCCTGCATTGTAGCCTTGCAATATCCACATAGAAATGATAAGTCCGGACACAACCATTAAAACTCCAGGAATTCCCAAAAAAGTAAGAGGACGATTGATTCCCATGGCTCTAACGATTCCCATAATCACATCAATTCCATGGCTTACAGGATTATGAGTTGATGGATCATTGACATCATAACTACACGTAATTGGAACTTCGGCAATTTTTAGGTTATTATCTTTTGCTTGAATGAGTATCTCGGATCCTGCAGACATTCCTGATCCGTTTATCTTGATGCTTTCTATTGCCTTTCTTGAGTAAGCACGAAATCCACTCTGAGTATCGGTGATCCCAAGTCCACTGACAGTGTTTGTTACGGCATCCAAAACTTTCATTCCGGTCTTCCTGTAAAAAGGAACATCAGAATTACCATTCAAGAACCTTGACCCAACAACAACATCTGCGCCTTCGTAAATTTTCTCTATCAGGTGAGGTATATAAAGCGGATCATGCTGCCCATCCGAATCCAAGATGACCATTGCATTAGCATTCCCGTCAAGTGCGCACTTAAAACATGACTGTATCGCAGCACCATAACCTCCATTCTTAGTATGTTTAACGACTTTGGCTCCAGCCATCTCCGCGATCATCGAAGTCCTATCCTCGCTCCCATCATCGATGACGACAACTCCGTCCACATAGTTCATCGCCTTCAAGACAACACTACCTATCGTAAACTCCTCGTTGAAAGCAGGAATTACTGCCATGGTATAACCATTCGTCTTCAATAAAGTTCACCCCTTAACCATTATACCAATACTCCATTACTAACTTATAAATATATCACCAGTAGTATTAACAACTCAAACCCCATATGCTCCATTTATTATCTAGATATCAGCTTTTCATTATATAGCAATCTTATTGCATAAAAATTTTTTGCTTTAGAAATATTTTTACCTCAATATACTTCATTATTGTACTATGCCATGTATATTTAAAATATACACCTCTAATTATCCCTTTTACATTTTGATATATCTCGGAAAAATTCGAAAGCATAATCTTTAATCGATTTGAGACATGTTAGATAGATGGAAAAAG
>JAXHTN010000292.1:0-2120 GCA_034190145.1 Halobacteriota archaeon
GAAAGACCTACCACTTTTGCAATTTCTACAAAGGATACTCTTGAATCCTTCTGGAGCATCTCGATTATCTTTCTGTCAATATCGTCAATTTCAATTTCTGTACCCATTGATTTTAAGATATTACTCATGCAATATAACTCTTCCTAGATATTACAACTAAAAGTATTTTTTCTTCTAGAAAATCTAACTGAACTTGGGCGGAAAACATATTTGAGAAAAAAGTTGTTGATAGTCACGCCGTCATGATCAAAACCTATCAAACATTTTCATGCTGCCTCGTCAATGCGTCTAGATCGATCTCTCTCATAACCTTCAAACTGACTACTCCTCCAATGAGAAGAGGTATATAATGCTCCACAAACCTCCATATCAGTACAAAGACACCGAGTACCTGCAACCCATCTGAGGATAGAATGACAGAATAAAGCGATGCGGCACCAATTTCAGCAATCCCGCTTCCTCCAGGCGCAATTGGAATCATAACGATGGTCATAAGTATCACCTGAGCCGCCATAGACTGCCACCACACCGGATCCAGATTCATTCCCATCAAAATAATTGAAGGTAAGGTTATCAGTAGTAACCAATAAGCAACCGACAAAAGTAGCCCCAATAGCAATTCCTTTTGCCCCTCTCTAATGAACCTGATCAAACCATTACGAAAATTGTCTATTTCAAGAACAATTCTACCGGCAATCTGTTCAGATCTGCCAAAAGTGATCTTTCCGGCAAGTTTTGACTTTCCAAGACTCTCAAGGAGTTGCTTAAGTCTTTTTGGTTTTACAATCCCATATACGCCAAATCCCCATGCGAAAACGAGTAATATTCCAACAAATAAAAAGACTGATGATAGAACGAGATTTGGTCTCATTACATCTCGAAATATGAACCAGGCAAACGGAAGCATTATCCCTACGACTAGTCCATCCAGTATCATTCCCCCTAAATCGACTGCTGCTGCATCTCCGATAGAAATACCCTTCTTACTCAATAAGTAAATTCTCACCGGTTCCCCTCCTACATATGAAGGTGTAACACCAGCGGCGAAGGTGCCTGGAAGTACAATTTTAAGAGTCTCCATCAGACTGATTTTATTGCCTACAACCCTACTTAAAATTTTAATACGTAATCCCATAGCCACCCAGCACAAGGTACGAAGAAATACGGCCAAAAGGAGGTACTCCGGACGTATTTTAGAAAGGCTATCGATCGTTTCTTCTGTCACGGTAAAAGATAAGACGAAAATTATGGCTGCGATACTTATCATAAGAGACAGCGTCAGCCATTTTCTTGTGCTATTCATCTAACCTCTTCTTTTTTCACCCAGGATTCAATTGCTTTACGTTTAATCCCTTTTGAAGGTATCTTCTCCAGGGGCTCTACTACTATATCCACCGGTTCGCCAAAGATTTCATATAACTTTTCTATAACTTTCTTGAAAGGCTCTTCACAATAATTTTTGCCCTTCACAATTTGGATTACTATAAGTCCCTTTTCCTTCTGAATGACCTTATACTCCTCAACTAAATTTATATTTTTTTCAACAATTGGGTCAAGGACATCCAGTATTCTCATGGACAGGATAATTTTACCGCTGGGCAAAATAAAGGAGTCGCCGCATCTTCCCTCAAATGACTCAATTAAGGGGAAGTTGCTGCCACAAGAACAGGTACGGCCGCTAGGCCTCCCCAAGTCACCGATCCTGTATCGGATGAATGGCATGGCTCGGCTACGCATGGTGGTGAGGACTATTTCACCTGTCTCACCCGTGGCTACTTCATCTCCTTTATCATCTAAAAACTCTACCCATACGTTGTCAGTAAATAGATGGTAATTGTGATTGCGACACTGTGATGAGATCATCCAGGTCTCTTCTGTTGAATATTCGTCATAGACCGGGCAGTTAAATACACTCGAAATAAAGTCCCTCTCCCCTTGAGTAGATGTCTCAGAATTTACTGAGATGAATTTGGGGCGAATATGCAACTTATCTTCTGTTGGTATAGATCTGGCGATCTCGAGGATGCAAGATGCATAACCGACGAGTAGATCTGGTCTTGAAACTCTGAGGCGAGATATCTGCTCCTCCACGGAGATATTGGACGGGATATGAGATTTAT
>JAXHTN010000293.1:0-2118 GCA_034190145.1 Halobacteriota archaeon
ATGCAGCAGGTCTGAACTTCCATTCAAGTAGTTATGACTGGCTAGTAATCGCAGGTCACAAGGCCAAGTACAAGGGCACAGGCACAATCAACGGTGAAGGTAACTATGGATTTATGATCTCTGCAATCGACGAGAAACTGACTCCAAGTACCGATGTCGATAAGTTCCGTATAAAGATTTGGGACAAAGACAATGCTGATACAATCGTCTATGACAATCAGATGGGTGATGCAGACGATGCTGATGCTACGACAGAGATACAGAGCGGAAACATAGTGATCCATAAGAGTAAAACTCAACCTGAACCAACGCCCCAACTTGAGTGAGTGGAATCAAGATTTGGACTACGCAAATATTGCGTAGCCATCCTTATTTTTTACATTCAAAAATACTTATATGCAGAATTTTTTACACAATAAGTGCTAATATGGCGAAGAGATCGATGACATAAAGCATCATTGGGATCTCTCTAAGCTTCCCTGAAGCGATCTTTATTAGGGTCCAACTCAAAAATCCCCAAATTATTCCTTGGGTAATGGAGTAAGTCAAGGGTATCAAGATCATCGATAAGAATGCCGGAATTGCATCCTCAAGGTTTCCCCAATCGATCTTTAAAACTGGTTTCATCATGAATGCACCAACCAAAACAAGGGCCGGTGCAGTTGCTATCGCCGGTACTATCGAAAGAAGGGGGGAAAAGAAGATAAATGGCAAAAATAACAGTCCGGCAACGACTGCGGTCAAGCCGGTCCGTCCACCTTCTTCAATTCCTGTTGCCGATTCAATATAACTCGTTCCAGCGCTTGTGCCTAGTAATCCCGATATTGTCGTTGAAATGGCATCAACCTGAAGCGATCTTCCCACATTGAGTGGTTCTCCTTCTTCATCCAACAGATCACCTGCTTCAGCAACTCCAACAAATGTAGATAAACTATCAAACATGTCAGTAAATAAGAAAGCAAAGATAACAGGAAGCATTGCAAGCTTAAAAGAACCGATAAGGTCTAAAGCCAATATAAGGCTAAAATCAGGCATTTGAACAATGCCCTCAACCGGTAACGTTACCAATATGGTTTGCGGATCGCCCCATAGCCTGCCAAGAGGAATTGATAGTATCGTGGTAATAGCAATACCCAATATCAACGCGCCACGGACACGCTTTACTACAAGTATTGCAGTTATCATCAGACCTATGACAAATGTGATATTTGCAGGATTCAGTTCTGCCATGCTAATTAAAGTGGCAGGATTGTCGATTATGAAACCTGCATTCATCAATCCAATAAATGTGATAAATAGCCCAATTCCAGCTGCAACCCCATACCTTATCTGCTTTGGTATAGCCTTTACTATCATTGTTCTAATATTTAATACTGAGAGAATTAGGAATATGATGCCTGACCAAAATACAGCACCAAGTGCCACCTCCCAAGTAGCTAATCCCGAAAGGACAACTGAATATGTAAAGAAAGCATTAAGCCCCATTCCGGGAGCTAATACGATTGGATTTTTTGCGTAAAGACCCATCATTATGCTACTGAATGCACTTACAATAACGGTGGCAACCAAAACTCCGCTAAAGGGCATTCCGGCATCAGAAAGTATGGCAGGATTTACAATAATAATGTACATTGTTGCAAGAAAAGTAGTTACACCTGCAATAACCTCGGTTCTGAGTTCAAAATCCTCTTTATTTGCGCTAAATAAATCCCCTATATCTCTCATGTGGTAAACTCCCCTCTTTTCACAATTTGAGTCTTTTAACTCTATTATATAAACCTTGTGTTTAATTGTGTTTTATCAGTTTGAGATTTGCCCAGGGCCCTTGTGTTTATTATTGGCCTGAATTAATTACAATTTTTTTATTATATCTAGTAATTCTTGAATTAAACCTCACAATAAAAGAGTGTTTCACATAATCCAATGAAAACAGAATTTTAATAACACCAAACTTTCCACCTAAAAATTTAATTTATTACAGTATAGCACACCGAATGTATCATAAAAAGAAATACTTAAATAAAAATAGATTCATTTAGATCTTTTGAGGTGAATAGCATGAGATATATTCCCAATAAGTATTTAGTATTAGTTATCGCTCTACTGGCTGTCTCGATA
>JAXHTN010000294.1:0-2104 GCA_034190145.1 Halobacteriota archaeon
GAAGGGATACTATCACATTGAATTTATGGATGAAGACGGCTGCACAGGATGTGCTACATGTGCTCTAGTCTGTCCTGAGGCTGCAATAGAGGTGTACCGTGAATAAAGCTCTAATGAATGGAACAAGTGCTATTGGCGAATCTGCAATTCAGGCCGGATGTAAATTCTACTTCGGCTACCCGATAACGCCCCAGAATGAACTTCCCGAATATATGTCAAGGCGACTTCCTGAGATTGAAGGTGGCGTATTCTTGCAAGCAGAGAGTGAGGTTTCGGCGATAAATATGGTCCTTGGGGCCAGTGCTGCGGGAGCAAGGGTCATGACCTCCTCTAGCAGTCCCGGAATCAGTCTGAAACAGGAAGGGATCTCATATATCGCAGCCCAGGAACTTCCCGCAGTGATAGTGAATGTTGTGAGAGGGGGACCGGGGCTTGGGCATATTGCTTTCTCCCAGGCAGACTACTTCCAATCGACACGTGGTGGTGGTCATGGCGACTACAGAACGATAGTTCTCGCTCCGAACTCGGTACAGGAGATGTCTGACATGACATTTCTTGCATTTGACCTTGCAGACGATTACAGAACGCCGGTCTTGGTCCTTGGAGACGGTATACTTGGCCAGATGATGGAACCGGTGGTTATCCCGGAGGCTAAAGAGCGTTCCAACCCTACAAATAAAGATTACATAGTTACAGGGGCAAAAGATAGAGAATCCAGGGTGATTAAATCATTTTTTGTTGAAGGAAAAGATCTGGAAGAGCATAATTGGAAGCTCTACAGAAAGTATAAAAGAATCGAAGAGAATGAAGTGCGTTACGAGAGATACATGCTTGAAGACGCGGAGATGGTTGTTGTGGCATACGGAACTGCTGCAAGAATTGCGAAAGGGGCTATAAGCAGACTCAGAAGCGAAAGTGATAATTTTAAGATCGGTATGATCAGGCCAATAACACTCTGGCCCTTCCCTTCAGATGTGATAAAGGAGACCTCCCGGCAGATAACAGACTTCTTCGTTTTTGAGCTTTCTATGGGGCAGATGATCGATGATGTAAAGCTTGCACTCGATGGAGCCGGTCACATACATTTCTACGGTAGGCCGGGTAGCGTTGTTCCGACGCCCTCAGAACTTGCGAGGATAATGGCACGGTACTATCATAAAGCACAGAGGAGGAATAAAAGGTGAAGAAAGTATACTCCAGACCGCGATCACTTAAGAGAGTCTGGATGCACTACTGTCCAGGATGTGGACACAGCATAACCCACCGTCTGATTGCTGAGCTTCTTGATGATATGGAGCTTCAAGATAAAGCGATATGTATCCCTCCACCCGGCTGCTCTGTTCTTGCTTATAATTACCTTGATATTGATATGGTGGAGGCCCCTCACGGAAGAGGTGCGGCAGTTGCAACAGGTATAAAACGAGTTAGACCGGAATGCCTGGTCTTTTCATACCAAGGTGATGGCGATCTTGCAGCGATAGGAACGGCAGAGACCCTGCATGCGGCAAATCGTGGAGAGTATGTCACGGCAATATTTGTAAACAATGCAGTCTACGCAATGACAGGAGGTCAGATGGCCCCAACAACACTCTCCGGTCAGAAGACAACGACATCACCGTACGGTAGGAACCAAAAGACCGAAGGAAGCCCGATAAAGATGAGCGAGATCTTATCAGCTTTCGATGGCACATCCTACCTTGAACGTGTTGCAGTGAACAACCCAAAGAATATCAGAAGGACAAAAAAAGCAATCAAAAAGGCTTTTGAACATCAGATGGAAAAAAAAGGTTTCTCACTTGTTGAGATTCTCTCTCCGTGCCCGATAAATTGGAAGATGGATCCTCTCGAGGCCTGTGAATGGATAGACGAAGTGATGGTAAAAGAGTTCCCGCTAGGGGTAATAAAAGAGGTTTAATGTTAATCAAAACAATATTCTCAGGATTCGGCGGTCAAGGAGTCTTATCGATGGGACAGACCCTTGCGAATGCTGCAATGATTGAGGGGAAATATGTAACCTACCTCCCAACATATGGTACGGAAGTTAGGGGTGGAACCGCAAATTGTACTGTAACGATATCTGATGAGGAGATTGCATCACCGATTG
>JAXHTN010000295.1:0-2096 GCA_034190145.1 Halobacteriota archaeon
CCCATTGTGGATGAGCCATCAAGTTTGGAGATTAATGTCCAATATGTATTAACAAAATAAGAAGGAGGAAAGAAATTTTCTTTAAGTAGATCATGTGAGGGCGAACCCGTATTTCTTGAGATCTATAAGGATAATATCATTGTTGACAAGCCTTATGGCATACCCTCTGATTCTAATGGAGGCGTGAAGTTTACTATAATATTTAGAGAATCTGGATATTATACTTACAAAGTATTTACACAATTTCAAAGGCAAGATAGCGAACTTCCGCCGATTGATAAAAATTGTTATGTAAAACCAGCTCCAACTCCTACGCCAACACCCACACCAACAACCACTCCAACGGCTACACCAATAACCACTCAAACACCCGAAGAAGAAGCACCTGCCTTTGATCTTCTTTGCGATGAAACTCACAGAATACTTTGGAGGATACTTTATGAACAGATGAATATAATCGATGTTGATTGTCATATCAATGATTTCTATATCCATCTCCCTGCATGTCTTCCTGATAAGGCCTTCACAAACCATAGCAACATCGTCAGTAAAAATTTTCCCCGATCCTTTGGTGTAATGACCATATGATCTGTTAAGAGTGACACTGTATGCCAGTCTTATCGCAGTTCGATTCTTGTCATATGTCTTCTTCAAAAAAGAGAGAGGTAAAAGGCACCATATAGAACTTGAGAGTTTGCGTTAGAATGATGAGAATTATATCTGTCGAAGACCATAAGTCACTTTACAACTTCATCTACCACTTGAAGAACCCTCTTTCTCCCATCAAGCTTCCCAGCAAAATCACGTAATTTTTCACAGTTCCCTCTAAGTTCAATTGCTTGATCTATACAATCAGAGATCATAAAGGGTGGTGTGAAGTAACTCATCTTCATTCCAAGCTTCAGTTCTTCGATCCTCTCAGCGTTGTTCTGCTGCTCGGTATGAAGCATATCCGGAAATGAGAGGAGGGGTCTGCCGAAGCTGAGGCACTCCATCATTGTGCTATGCCCACCAGGTGCAATCACGAGATCGGATGCTTTTATGTAGGGAAATACGTCATCGATGTACTCTTCAACGTTCACGTTATCCGGTTTATCCTTTAAAGTATCCGGATCAACATTCGGACCGGTCACAAGTGTGAAGTTCAGATCCTCTCTTATCCTCGCTGTAGAGATTACATTTAGAAGTAACTGTTTTCTGTAACCGAATCCGCCGATGAGGGAGAATACATGCGGATGATCAAGATCCATCTCCTCTACATCACCATAATTTTTCTGAACCAAAGGACCAACATACTCAACCTTCTCCACAGTCTCAGGAAGTAAAAAAATGCTCTTTTCGCAGACTGTGTATGGTGGAGGGAAATCGGGGATTATTATTTTATTTGAACTCTTGAAGACCGTATCGGCAAGCCATTTCACGAACCTTCCGGCGATCTCCATTTTGATACCTCTGTTATCAAAAAAGCCATTCAGATTCATCTGATTCAACATCATGACAAGTGGGATTCCGTTGATCTTGGATGCTGCTGCTGCGGTGAAGTAACTGTCAGAAAATATAAGATCCGGTTCTTCCGATTTGACCAGATCGAATACCTCCGAGTATCCCTTCAGTTTGGAACGACGGAAGGTCTCAGCTACTGAATCTTTGATACTAAGTGAGCCCGACTCGCCTACAAGCTTCAACTCCGAAGGTACCTCAATCGTATTGAAGCCTGATTTTTCGATATGTTCTTTTGAGTAACCATATGCTGAGAATACGACCTCGTGGCCCCCATTTACCAGTTCACGACCAACTGCAATGCTCCTGCTTGTGTGACCAAGTCCCTCTCCACATACAAAGATCAGTATCTTCATTTCAATGACTCTCCTCTGCAAGTAGATCTAATTTGGCCCTTTTTAGGATATAAATTATGCTATGGCCGTTAAACAACTACTTTTTTTAATCAAAGGAGATCAAAGACTTTCTATTTCAGAGCTATTGAGACCTGCAAGTCCCAAGCAGAAGATTCCAATACCAAGAAGTGTCGCTGTTGTTTCAAGGTCTGCTTCACCAAGATTTGAGAGGACTACTGTTGCTATACCCATAGCTAGTGG
>JAXHTN010000296.1:0-2095 GCA_034190145.1 Halobacteriota archaeon
GGTCTTGGACTCACGGATGCTATCAAGGGAAACGGAGCAATGCTTTTACCACTTCCTTTCTTCCATCAATACGGACATTGGGCGATGCATACTGCCGTTTATATGGGATTTAATATGCTACTTGTCCCTGATCCGAGGGATACGGATATGATGATCGATCTGATGAAGAAGTACCGTCCTCTTATGAATATCGGTGTTCCGACTCAGTTCATGAGGCTCGCATCAAAAGAGCTTGGGCGTATAGGCGTACTCAGTGCTTCAGGTTCTGCCGCACTCCCACCCGAAGTTGCAGATAAGTATGAGAAGGAGGCGGGTGCTCCTGTCACCGAAGGGTATGGGCTCACTGAGACGAGTCCGGTGACTCATCTTAATCTCTCAACTATAACGAAGCTATTGGGCGGAAAAAGGGTTGTCAGTGTCGTGGGAAGGTTCTCAGGTATTCTTCCACCCATAATAAAGATTGCAGTGGCAATTGTTGGTGGTGAACGGTTACTTAGAGGTGCAACTAGGTTTATGCCACTTCTTACAAACCTATCGAAGAGAACCGGTGGTAAAAAATCGGAGAAAAGGGCTTCTATCGGAATACCCACAGTGGATACTGAGATAAGACTTATAGATCCAGAGACCGGTAAAGACGTTCCCGTTGGAGAGGTGGGTGAGATGATCATACGAGGTCCTCAGGTTATGCTTGGGTACTGGCCAACACCCGGTAACGGACTTATCGACGGATGGCTCCATACCGGTGATCTTGTTAAGATGGATGAGGACGGTTACTTCTATCTCGTTGATCGTACAAAGGATATGATAAACGTATCAGGGCTCAAGGTCTACTCAAGGGTAGTTGATGATGTTCTCTTTGCACACCCTGCAGTCGAGGTGGCAGGAGCGATAGGTATTCCGGATCCCGAACGTCCCGGAAGTGAGCGCATAAAAGCCTTCATAAAACTGAAGGAAGGCTATGAAGGAAAAGTCACGGAAGATGATATACGTGAGTTCTGCAAGGAAAAACTCCCACCTTACGCCGTACCAAAGTTCATTGAGTTCAGGGAGAACCTTCCACTTACTGTAACCGAGAAGATCTTCAAGAAGGAACTCAGAGAAGAGGAGTTGAAGAAGATGGGGGGCCAGTAGGGCCAAATCTCATTCTTCTTACCAATTTTTAAAATGATAAATGTTGGTCTTACTGGCGGTATTGCAACCGGAAAGAGCCTGGTCTCAAAGTTCTTTAAAGAGCTTGGAGCTTACATCATAGATTATGACCAGGTCAGTCGTGAGATAGTCGAACCGGATCAGAATGCCTGGAAACGGATAGTCGAATATTTTGGCGATGATATCCTGAAGTCAGATCGATCAATCGATCGTGAGAAGCTAGGGAAGATAGTATTTGATGATCCTGAAAAGAGAAAGGAGCTCGAGGCTATCACTCATCCTGAGATATTTATCGAGGTGAGAAGGAGGGTGAGTGATATAAAAAAGGCCGATTCTGACGCCTTGATAATCCAGGATATCCCACTCTTGTTCGAGGCCAAGCTTGAGAAGACAGTTGATAAGATCATTGTTGTCAGGACCAGTGCAGCGATTCAGAAGAAGAGACTTATGGACCGGGATGGATTTAGTGAGTCTGATGCAGAGAAGCGATTGAAAGCACAGATGCCGCTTGATGAAAAAGTGAAGCTTGCAGACTTTGTGATAAGTAACGACGACACGGTCTCGGAGACAAAAAAGGCAGTAAAAGATCTATTTCTGGCCCTAAAAAGCTGACTCTTTATTTAAAATTCTTGCTTAAAGTATGGGATTATCTTCTTGCCATATGTTTCAAGTATCTTTTCGTGGTCAGGTCCCCTGTTCACCAAAATGAAGTGATTCACACCCGAACGGATGTATCTCTCGATCTGTTTCATACAGTCCTCAAGCGTCCCGACTACATTGAAGTCGTATACTGCATCTTTCGGAATCGAGGCGGCAAATCTTGCAAGTCCTGCAAGACTCGCAGGAGACGAGGAAGATAGTAAGTCGTGAGAAACTTCAGGAAATTTAAGATTCGGGTACGCCGCCCTCACTTTATCAGGCATTGTTGCATAGTTTACTCTGTATG
>JAXHTN010000297.1:0-2092 GCA_034190145.1 Halobacteriota archaeon
TAAAACCCCTAAAATTGGAGGTGTTTAATATTGGTAGATGTCAAAAATAAAAGAGAAGATATACGTGAGGAGTCCAGAAAAGAGATAGCGGACAGCATCCCAAAGATTGCAATAAACCTTGGGCTCGCTTTTCTGATCTGGTTGTTCGGTGTACTTGTATTCCTGCCACTTTCACGAAGCTTGACGGATCCGACATTGATGGGGCTTATTGGCCTGGACAAAATAATCTCCGCAATTATACTTGTAGTACTTATTTTAATACTGCTAAGAATCTTAAAAGAGGTTAAAGATGTCACAGACGCATTTGCAGGTTATGCTACGTTGTGGTTATCAGGCGAAGAAGCAAGTGAAGAGAGGATTCATAAATACAAAACTGCATTCCGTGGTATTGGTTATATTATTGTTGCAATAATTGCCTATTTGTTCTTCCTGCCCTTCATTGCAGGTATATTCAGGGCACTTGCAGGATTGATACTGATAGTACTTGTTTTGGTTGTAATTGCGATACTCTTCACAGTTGGAGATGCATTCTCAGAGCATATAGAGGCCCATGCCGTTAAGTTTGTCAAGTGGACAGATGGCCTTAGGGACAGGATGGAGCAGGAAAGAAAGGAGCTTATTGGGAACAAGGAAAAACCAAAAGAGAAGAGAGAAGAACCTCCAAAATAAAGAAGAATTAGGAGCAAGTGTTATGAGAAGTATATTAATTATACTCTCTTTTTTATTTATATTTGTTATTATATCAGTATGTATTACGCAGTCGCCTGATCTCATCTCACCAATCGCCGGTTTTTCAGAACTAAGCACTGAGGAGATTGCTGGATTTTTTTTGATATTGATGCTGATTTTAACAGTTATATTCAGCTATCTATTCATCCGCGAGATACTAAAACTATTTAGTAGATTTATGCAATCATAATCTGACTGCTCACTTTAAATATTAATTTACATGTGTCTATATCTTAGGGTGAAGAAAGAACAGGTTGGAAAGCAGGAATTTACGTGGGAAGATAGGGGTTCTATCTTCCATGTTTATCTTTTTTAATACTTTTTTACTTTCCAAATCAGGGATGGCTCCATTAACTCAATTTACAGAGATGACCTTCTTTTAAAGTTCAATTGTTTTAAATAATATTACAAGCTGAAACCTGAACTGTATTTTTGTATTTGCGATAATTAATGTTGATGGGGGTGTAGATTTTTCAACTATCCAAGCTGCGGTGAATAATTCTTCAAAGTACAACGCCATCATAGTAAAAGACGGCAATTACACTGAGAATGAGGATGTTAACTTAGTCCTTTTAACGATACGATCTGAGGATTGAGCTGCAAGATTCGGTATTTTATTTTTAATAAGATCCTCAGGGGTTAAATGTCAGTTTGAGTAGAACTCTTTTAGACCGGCAAATTAAGAGAATATATGTCACTGACCGATCAATAGAATGTATCGGTGAAGATTAATTATTCCGTAAAGTAACCCATACTATTAAGTTGAGACTTCAAGAGGATCACTGAAATGAAAAAGGTTGAACTTCTGGCACCGGCCAAAAATATTAAATCGATAAAGGCAGGACTGAGTTACGCAGATGCCTTCTATTTCGGATCAAAGAGACTGAATATGCGAATGCAGGCGGACAACTTTAGTGATGATGATCTATCACGTGCTGTCGAGATCTGTCATAACGAAGGTAAAAAGGTCTACTTTGTCTCTAACATCCTAGTCTATGAGAACGAATTAAAAGAACTTGAGGGATCACTCGAATATGCAAAGAGTCTCGATTTTGATGCTGCAATAGTTAATGATCTCTCGGCTATAGAGATTTGTAGGGAACTTGATATACCCTTTCACATATCCACTCAACAGAACATTTCAAACTCAAGAGCAGCAAGGTTCTTTGAAGATATCGGCGCCCGAAGAATCATCATGGCAAGGGAGTGCTCTCTTGAACAGATAAAAGAGATAAGAAAAAACTTAACAAAAACAGAGATAGAGGCATTCGTCCACGGTGCGATGTGTACGATGGTATCAGGACGCTGCTATTTCTCTATGGACGTCTGTCACGGTGAAAATTCTGCAAACAAGGGCCGGTGT
>JAXHTN010000298.1:0-2092 GCA_034190145.1 Halobacteriota archaeon
TCAACAAATCGTTTGAATCGGATCTTGATACTGTTCTTTCCTATGAAGCAAACGCTCAGGGTATCGCGATATCAACAAAAGATGCAAAAGAGGGCTTCAGTTCATTTCTTCAGAAGAGAAGACCGAAGTTCAAGGGGAAATGAGTTCCATTTGGAATGCTATAGGCCTCAATTTTATATTCTTTTCTGATATACCCAGGTTATCTAAAAATTGTGGGTTGTTAAAACAGGAGTAAGAAACATGGTCGAGATTTCGGAGTTGTATAACGCCCTATACATGGTAACGGAAAATCTAATCAATTCCCTTAAACATGATGACTATCACGAAAGACACAACCATCTGATTGAAGCTAAAACCAAATCATTTGTATTAGACAAACAAGGGGAATGGACTATCGGAGAGGTTACTGATGAACATCTAGCCCCTCACGTAAGAGATTATTATACTGATCACATTCTTTCCATGGATGATGAGACATGTAATTTATTTGACATTCATGAGACATGGAATTTATTTGACATTCTGCTGGCTAAGGGCTTTATCAAGCAACCCGCGTTTGTTGATTCAGAGGGTAACCCACCAGTCGACGATCCCTCCAAGCGAAACATCATCTTTTCAGGATGTTTGCATGGTGGTGTATTTAGTTTTATTGAAAAATACCTAATGCGTATCCCAACATTGGATTTTGATCCAGAGATTTTCGATCAATGCTATTCTGATTTCGAGCGCTATCACCTTTCCGATGAAATTCAATTTATTTCAGTCATTCCTCTGTTAAATTTCTCTTCTGATGTGGATCTTATAGAATTTGACGATGATGTGAAGATCGTGCGTCTGGAGCATGGCGAGTTGTCTCGTTTAGGAGCTTACATGCTCAAGATGTTTATGCGTGACCCAAACCTCGAAGATTTAGGGACTGTAGAAAGTATCTTTGCTTCGGGATTCGCAATCAAAATTGCCTTATCTTTAAGGAAGGACGAATCAATTTCATTAAGTATTGCTGAAGAAAAAGCCCGAAGTATCCTGACTGCACTCAGGTTATTGAAGTCTGGAAGGGTTTTCAGGAATATCACATTCACGGAACCTGCAGGCTTTTGCCCTAACATTGGTTTGATGTCTATTTACACCCATCCTCTGCTTCCTGTACAACTAGGCGGAGAAAGTCTTCATTTGTCCGCTGAAGAGTGTAAGGTTTGCAAAGATGTATGGCAGAACCTCCAATGCCTCTCACACCAAAAGGATCAAGGCAAGCTCGACGTTGGCATCAGGAAATTCAATGATATCTATGACCGAAGGTTCTTGGAAGATAAGATAATAGATATGTCTATTCTGCTTGAAAGCACGCTACTCTACGGAGACGACAAAGAACTGGGATACCGCCTGAGCCTGCGGGGCGCGCACCTGCTTAAGTCAAACAGAGATACTGAGAGAACTTTCAAGCTCCTTAAGAAGTTTTATGATCTTCGCAGCAAAATTGTGCACAATGGAGAGAGGTTGAATCCCCCGGTATCGATTGGTGAGATGCAGTTTCGCCCTGACGAGTTCGTCGCCGAGATGGAGGCTGTATGTAGAGAGGTTCTCAGGACGTTTATCGAGAAAGTAGCAGGAGGAGTTTCTATATCCCAGGTTAATGCGGATTTGGACACAGAGTCCCTACGCCAATAGCATTACGGGATATTCCTTGATTAGACTTCTGCTCTATACGATTGAAGTGGGTTACACGGGAAGTATTGCCTATGCCTTTTGGGTTGATGAGTAACCCGCAACTTCAGTTAAAAGAGTGGATCTGGCTTCGATGTTTTGCAACTTTGCCCGAATCACCTTCTGCGGACTTCCCAAGCGATACCGTATCAATAATCCTCTGGTTGATTGTGAATATTCATATCAAACGAAGCTTGCAACGCTTGGTGATAAGGAAGCCCATAAAATCCTTAGAGTGGCGTCTATCACGGGTCGTGAAGGATTTTTCTACCTTGTTTCGAACAAGGATTTGACACTAAAAGATGCCCTTTCGATCTACCGCAAGAAGGAGCAGGTCGAGAAGATAATGAACTCGCTCAAAAATGAGATTGAGATTAAGCCTCTCAGAGTA
>JAXHTN010000299.1:0-2085 GCA_034190145.1 Halobacteriota archaeon
CCTTTCTGAACTTTTTTGGAGCTAAATAGGGATGATGCGTATCAAGAGAAAGAAGCCATAAAAAAAATGGTTTTTTTGATTTCTTTACCCAGTCAGTGATATTCTCATAATAATTTTCCCAAGGTTTAAACACTTCTTCTTTTCTTATTATATTCCTAAGAATTCGTAAATACGAAGCCATATGACTCCCCCCAAGGTGTTTTTCAAAAGTATCTGAGTATCTATAACTTTTATTTTCCCCTGATAAAAAATCTTGGAAATAGTCGAATCCTTTATCAAAACCAAAATAACTTGAAACAAATGGATTGGGATTAATGGCGGCGGTAGAATATCCTTTTTTTGAAAGAAGTTGAGCTAATGTTTTTCTTTGATCTATTTCCTTTCTCCATGGTTTAACTGATGCCCCTTTTCCAGGAGTTGATTTTGTTATATCTACTTGAGAATATTCTCCCGTAAATATGCCGATCATTGATACAGGTGTAGCAGTACTCGGTGAAATCGCATTTTCAAAAAACAATCCCTCTTTTGCCATTTTATCAATAGTGGGGGTAGTTGCTCGTTCATACCCCATAAAACCGCAATGATCTGCCCTTAAACTATCTAATGTTATTAGAACTATATTCCTCATTCTTTTCTACCCCCAACATACCCCAAAAACATCCTCATCGAATACCACAGCCTTCTCGCTTCATCCAACCCGTTTCTCCTAAACACCTGCCTCAGAGTGAGTGACATCATTCTTCTGCAGCCTCCCCCAATAACGCCATGATCTCTTTAGTTGTATATGCTTTGACAACATTTTGTTCTTTAAAATGCTTATCATTCGACCATATTGAACAATTTAAATGCATTGCCAACGCGATGAAAGGGGAATCGCTAATATCTATACCACGCATGACATCAATAGCTTTCTTCCTGTAAGCTTCGATAACATTGGATTCCACGACACAAATTTTACTGAAAATTAAATCTATAAGGTACTGAAAAGCCTCCTCATCAAGTTTGGATCTATTAAGAAGCTCATTTCTGTGCGTTTCTATCTCGATTTTTGAATAAGCCACGGTGTAAAAGTCAAAAGGAGCGAGGAGCAATAGTTTTCTTGTCAGTCCATCTCTTAACAGCGCTGAAATTATCACATTCGTGTCAGTGACTATTTCCATCCCAGATTCTCCATGATGCCCTTCTTAACCTTGTGATCAATCTCATCAACATCTCCACCTGTTAGTTCACTCTCTTCAAGGAGTTTATCAAAGAGCATCGAGAGGAATATATCTCCTTTTATTTCTTTAAAGATCTCTATTTCTATCTTCCTCTTTATGATTCCTTCAAGGTCCTTATCACTCTTTATCTTCAGATCGATCTCTTTTGGAACTTTTACTTCTATTACCATTGTCATCACCTCCCTCCAACATACCCCAAAAACATCCTCATCGAATACCAGAGCCTACTAGCTTCATCCAACCCATTCCTTCGAAATACCTGCCTCATCGCTAACGGTATGTATGACGGACTTGGGCGGTATTCCTTCAACGCCTTTTCAACATAATTCATACCATCACTCTTTCCGTTCTTCTTCAAATGACAACAGCATGAGCTTATATATTTCCTCTCTGTGTCCAAATGCAACCAGGATCACCGTGTTTTCATTCTCATCTACCACATAAACAAGTCTATATTTTTTCTTTATTCGTAGAGACCTATAATGAGAGAGTTGATATTTCAGGAGCTTTCCGGAATGCGGTACATCCTGTAGTTTCTTCACCTTCTTCATCAACTCTTCCATCAATGCTTTGTCTTTCTTCTTCAGCCTATCAATCTGTTTCTTGAAGGTCTTGGTGTACTTCAGGCTGTATCTCACAAGATCACTCCACAAACAAATTATTCATATCACTCTCAGTAATTATTTCGAGGACATTTCCTTCTTTAATATCTTTTTCACTATTCTTTATCTGTCCCATCAGATTCTTATCGCTTAAAATCTCTATGGTCTCCATCAAAGATTCCATCTCCCCTATCAGACTTTCAAAGTCCTCTTTGCGTAGCACTACATTCTCCTTGACTTCTTTTATTCTCACAATACTTACC
>JAXHTN010000003.1:0-24301 GCA_034190145.1 Halobacteriota archaeon
GAATAGAAAAGAATTATGTTTGACAGGGGTGCATATTATTGGTTATCGGGTAATTGTGGGACAGGCTCGTAAGCCCCCATATCCTAGAGAGGCTGGTTGAGCTCTTAACCCACTTTAAAAGACAGGTTAATATCAAAGGGCTAAAAAATAAGGAAAAATATAAAAATAATGAGGCTCATAAGTTCTTCTATGAGACATCCCGCGGAGGTCTAAGCGGCTGTGGCGTATGAGATTTTACAGATCATCGGTCTATTTTTTCTGCTGATATTATCTGGATTCTTTTCAGGATCTGAAACTGCGATTTTATCTATCAGTAAAGCGAAGGTTAGGCATCTTGCAGACGATGGAGATAAGAGGGCAAAAACGCTTTATGAGCTCCTTGATGACCCCCATAAGTTACTTTCGACTTTGTTGATCTGCAATAACTTTGTAAACATAGCAGCGTCAGCTATTGCTACGTCCCTTGCTATTGAGTTCTTCAATAGTTACGGCGTTGCATTTGCGACTGGTGGAATGACACTTCTTATACTTACATTCGGAGAGATCACTCCAAAGAGGGTCGCCATACGTCGTGCTGAGAGGATCTCACTTATGGTTGCAGGTCCGATAGAATCATTATCATTTGTTTTATATCCGATCTCAAGGGTTCTAAACTTCCTTACTGATCCGATAATAAAGCTTTCAGGAGGGGATGACCGTGAAAATACCCTCGTTACTGAGGAAGAGATAAAGACACTCGTAGATGTTGGGGAGAAGGAAGGAGTCTTCGAAGAAGCAGAGAGGGAGATGATACATAGAGTCTTTGAACTAGGTGATACTGTCGTAAGGGAGCTTATGACAGCAAGAACAGACATGATATGCCTGGAGGTTAAACAGAGCATGGAGGAGTGTCTTGACATTATCACATCTCATGGATATTCCAGAATCCCTGTATTTGAAGAAAAGATAGATAACATAGTTGGTGTGATATATGCAAAAGACCTGTTACAACATCTCTGGAAAGGAGGCGATTCACAATTAGAATCAATCATGAGGACCCCTTACTTCGTTCCTGAGACTAAACTGGTCAATGAACTTTTAAAAGAGTTTCAGAAAGGCGAGATACATATGGCCATCATAATAGATGAATATGGTGGTACTTCAGGACTGCTCACAATTGAAGACATCATCGAGGAGATAGTTGGCAACATATTCGACGAGTATGATGCTGGCGAGGAAGAGGTCAAGATAATCGACGAGAATACATTTATTATAGATAGCAGGATGCATATAGACGAACTTGCTCAATTGATGAAATGTGATATCCCCGAAGGAGATTTCGATACAGCAGGGGGTTTTGTATTCGATCTATTCGATAGGGTTCCAGAGCAAGGTGAGAAGATAAAATTCGAAAACCATGAGATTTCGATCGAGAAGATCGATAAAAGAAGGATGAAGAAGATAAGAGTAAAGAAGATAAAACCCAAAGGCCATTATTATAATCCGGAAGAGCCTGAAGTTAAGGAATTATAGATGTTCCATATACCACCAGAGATGAATTCTATGGCAATGGCAGCGAGGAACAGTCCCATCATCCTTCTGAAAACTAGCCCCCCCGTAACACCAATAAAATTGTTAAGCCTTTCCGTAGATCTGAGCAGTACCCAGGTTAGAAAAAAGGTTACAATAACAGCAAGAAGAACGAAAATCTTGTGAGAAAATGTCTCCGCAATACCCATCAGTAGTATGACGGAAGTTATGGCAGCAGGTCCAGTGAGCATGGGAATAGCAAGAGGAATTATATACATGTGCTCACGCTCCTCCTTGAACTCTTCCTCTGTATATGCTTCTCTTGATCTTCTTGCATACATCATATCGATTGCTATCAAGAGCAGAAGAATACCACCGGCTACACTGAGCGAATTTGTCGTTATCTGAAATATCGAAAGGATCAAATTACCAGCAACTGCAAAGAAGAGTAGAATAATGCACCCGAAGATGGACGTCTTCTTTGCAATAGTCCTCCTCTCGGCATCACCCATCTCTACGGTCATGGAAGAAAAAATCATAGAACCTGCAACAGGGTCCACTATAATAAAGAGTGTGGTAAGGGTGGTTATAAAGAATGAGTATGTGGTTGCATCCATCAGAAACAAATAATTGATGGATGGATAAAAAGCTTACTGTAGAATATTCAAAGTATCGTACAAGATTATAATACAGATTAGATCACAAATATATAATGGGATGGCTATGAAGAAAATTTTTATAATACTTTCAATATTGTTGATCACCGTCGCGGCATCATCGGCCCTACTTTATACAGACTATCAAGAAGGGACTGAGGAATCAATTGCGACGCCGGCAACAAAAGCACAAACTAACGCAGTTTCAAAGGCACCATCACCTCCATCAGGCATCAAAGGAAGTATTGAATCAATTTCTATGGACAAGGATAAATATTACGCTGGTGATACTGTTGTTTCAGAAATGCATGTAAAAAATACAGGTATTGAGAATATAACATCTGAAAAGGTTGTAATAACTGTTAAATGTATTGAACTAGAAAGTTTTGCCGGGAATATGGCCCTTAAAGGAATGAGTGAAGATGAGAAGACTCAGACGTACACCATAAAGTTTTTAAAGGTTTTAAATCCAGGAGAATCAAAAAAATTGTCTGCTACCTTCAACACGCCTGAAGAGATGAGTGGTGTGAGCCTTGCAGGCGAATATGAGCTCACATTGCAACTAAAATTTAATGATAGAACAGTTGACAGCGAGAAGATGAATCTGCTGTTACATAAAAAATAGAGAAAAAGGGGTTGTATCCCCCTTACAACAGCTTAGATACGGCGCTGTCAAGGTCGTCAGTTGAGATCTCCCATCCTGTTGTAATGTTTATCATCTCGACAAGAACTTCCTTACTCAGTTCCGAGACAAAAGATAGCAGTATGGGGCATATTCCAAGAGTATATCCCAAAGCAACCTTATCCTTCCAATCATCAGTGAGTGGTGGGCAGAAGCTCCCGAAGGTACCGTAATCCACCTCCTTATCCCATGGCTTGATACCGGAAGTGTCAGACTCTGCAGGAACCATAGAGTCGATCTCGCGGACAACGTCATCCAGTTCACTGTTCTTAATAAGAGTCCCTGCAACAACTGGGTCAATTCCGACACGACAACACTTCTCTATTGCCCTAAGCGAGGTCTCCATATCAAGCTTCTTGGAAAATGTTGCAAGACCATAAAGATCGCTGATCAGAACGCCCGGTTCCTTCACTCTTGAAGAGACCATCACGGTCGAGACCTCGTTGTACTTCACATATGGCCTACAAGGGAATGGACAGTTGAAACATGCAGTGTGTCTGTGTATAAATGGCTCCAGTCCTTCTATATTAACACCCGCACTTTCTGCGAGCTGTTCAACATTCTTTCCCATGATCTCTGCTTTGATCTTCTCCAGAAGTTCCAGATCTTTCTCGAGAAAAGCATCGGGATCTTCAAGTTCAAGCTCACCCATACCTCTAAGAGCAAGAGCCTTCACGTTCTTCTCCCCGAAGATGGCTCCGAATCCGAATTTATCTCCGCTGCACCAGTAATTGTTAACCAGCTGAGCATGTCTTACTCTGTTCTCACCAGCTTTTCCAACTGTGAGTACCTGTACACGATCGTCACCGAGCTCATTTCTTAAGAAATCAGTCGTCTCCCATGTATCTTTACCCCAGATCTCCGCTGCATCCTTCACATCTGCCATCTCATCATGCAACCAAAGATAGACCGGTTTTTCAGACTTACCACAAACAACAACAAAATCATATCCACTGAGCTTCAACTCGGGACCGAAGAACCATGCTATAGGCGCATGAGCAACTTCACCTGTAACCGGACTCTTCGCAGTGACTATTCCTAGAGCAGAGCCAGAGATAAGAGTCCCAGTAAAGAAACCAGAACCGAATATAATCGGATCTTTATCTTTATACTCTTCATAAAGTGCAAGATTGGCAGCTGCACCACCCATATTCTCCTGTATAAACTCTTCTTCCAGATCTACCTCTTCGACTTCACCGGACTCGAGATCAACAACCAAAATCAATCCGGAATACATATAATCCATATTACTCACTCCCTCACTCTATTATTGACTCGGCCGGGCATAGTTTTACACAGTAAACCTTGCCCTCGCACAGGTCACACTCTTCACGCATAAGAATAGGTTTACCAGAAGCGCCTTCCTGTTCGTTACTCGCTGTACTCTCACTATCAAACTCCACCCCTTCAGGCCTTCCCAAGAGCAGATCGTCAACCACTTTGACCATTATTCCAAAATAATTCTTCTTCTCCTCCTTATGCATCATCACACTTGATCTAATTGTCGAGAAGACCTCATCCCGATAGAAGCTGCATGCAAGTTCGCAAGCACCACAGCCCGTACACTTCAAAGAAACAATGTTCTTCTTTTCAAGTTGCATCCTATTACCTCAAAGTTAATTATCAAATCAACTATTTCAGTATTTCTATACCGTCCTAATCCCTTTGATTTAATCCAAGATATGAGATCAAGAGGCAGTTTACTATTCCTGCTCTCTATTTTTACCCTCTAGTATATGATCCAAAGATATATTGAATAACCACTAGATTTATGATCCAGTAAAAAGTAAAGGTTATTATAAATGCAAAGCTAATTCCAAGAAGAGCTTTAAAGGAGTTAGAACATATATGGAGACCAAGATACCGATCAGAGATATCATGACAAGGAAGGTCATCACGGTGGATGCTGATATAGATGCCGTTGATATATCGAAAAAGATGATGGAGAATGATGTCGGTTGTGTTATTGTGGTCGAGGATGATATACCAATTGGGATAGTCTCAGAGAGAGATATTGTCCGTAAACTGGTATCAAAAGATGCCAAGTCTAGCTCAATCAAAGCGAGAGAACTGATGACAGAACCCATCATTACAGTATCGGACGATACTAGCCTTCTTGATACCACTAAGAAGATGGCGATGAAGAAGATTCGCAGGTTACCTGTCATGTGTGATAACAAGATGGTGGGAATAATCTCAGAGACAGACATAATATCGGTTTCCGCTGAGATGGATCGGATTCGAGCAGAGATCATTGAGATGAGCAGAGAACGTGCTTCACTTAGAGAGGGTAAAACTATTCCACAAGGAATCTGCGAAAGATGCGGTCAACTCGCAGAGAACCTTGAGATCTTGGATGGTATATCTATCTGCGAAGATTGTAGAGACGACATGTTCAAGTAGCATTTATATAATACGCCATCTCACGACCATTCCATTTTGCATGTCTTGAATATCGAGTAGTTTTAGCTCGGGCATATCTTTTCTTTCTTTGTACCCTGACCCATCAACAAGCGTCGGAGCATCTCTTCCGCCGATGATGAAGTAACCCACGTAGACATATAATTCATCGACTAACTTTTCAGCAAGAAGTGCCCAGTTTAAGGTAGCACCACCTTCAACCATAATGCGTTTCACATCCATTTGATCAAGCGTGTGAAGCATCTCCTTGAGATCAACTTTTTCCTTGCCCGATATCAGTACTTCTGCAAAACTTCGTAATGATTCAACCCTCTCTTCTGGTGCAATCTCACTAACAAAGATAATCCTTCTTCCCTCTCCTTTCTTTAAAAGATCAGAGTCTAGAGGGGTTCTTGCACTACTATCGACAACTATTCTAATCGGGTTCTCATCTTGCCCATTTTTAGCCCTCTCTCTTCTCCTGTTCTCAGATTTTACAGTGAGGCTCGGGTCATCAGAGAGGACAGTTCCTATACCCACTATTATTGCATCTGAACCAGCCTTTAGATCGTCAACCCTATCAAGGTCAATATCATCACTAATTCGTACCTGAACCCGCTGCGTGGTAGATATCTTACCATCAGCACTCATGGCGGAGTTTATGAAGACAAAAGGTCGCTTGTTCATCCAACCAGCTCACAAACAAGTACAACCTCATTTTTTCTTTATTAATGCGATATCACCCAAAGTTAAGCCTCCGGAGCCTTTGGAAGATCCAAGATCAATCGGTTCCAGTCTTTCGGTCAGTTTTACTTTGATCATCTTCTCGATCTTCTTTCGAAGCTCGTCATCCGGTACCATTTCACTGCGCTCGATCTTGCTTATGAGGGAAGCTTTTTCGTTAAGTTTCTTAGCAAAATCCTCTCGCGAAAGTCCGAGTTTCTCTCTAGCGTTTTTGATCAAGACACCGTAATTTTGGACTATCTCTTCCACTTCAATAGTACTGCTCTGTATCGATCTGTTTAACTGTACGTTTCTTCTCTGGGGTGACGGTTTTTCATATATTACATTGCCATATCTCACACAAGCGTTGCAGACACTGAGTTTCGAGCCGTCCATCTCTATTCTTGTAGGTCTTCCATATATCTCTGCCCCACAAATCTCACATTGCATAGATCTTTACTTTACATTGAATGGATAAAAAGTTATATATTCTACCAAACCAATATTTGTTTGGGGTTAGAAAAGTTGCCAGACGTTATTGACAGTGATGACACAAAAAAAGAAGGGGAAGATTATTCTAAGTATTTATTGGATCGTGTGCGTCAGTTGGAAGAACGGAACATAAAACTCAGAGAAGAGAGTAGAAGAGTCGAAACTGAGAAGCGATTCGCAGAAAGTCAGAAAGTCAAATACGAACGAGAGGTCAGAAAGCTCAGAAGCGAACTTGAGAGGATGCGATCGCCGCCTTTAGTCGTAGGGACGATAATTGACCTTTTAAAGGACAATAAAGTAGTTGTAAAGAGCAGTACCGGCCCTAAATTCGTCGTCAACATGTCTCAGTTTATCTCTGAGGAAGAGATAAAGGCAGGATCCCAGGTTGCATTAAATCAGCAATCACTTGCAGTTGTTAATGTTATTCCTTCTCAAAAGGATCCTGCGGTCTATGCAATGGAGATACTGGAGACCTCAGATATCAGTTATGAAGATATTGGTGGACTTGAGGACCAGATTATTGAAGTAAAAGAGACGGTTGAGCTCCCGCTTGTAGAGCCTGAAAGATTCCAAAAAATTGGAATAGAACCTCCAAAAGGAGTCCTATTGATCGGCCCTCCCGGGACAGGCAAAACACTTCTGGCAAAGGCTGTTGCATATAGGACAAATGCCACATTTATAAGAGTAGTCGGATCCGAGCTTGTCCAAAAATATATTGGAGAAGGTTCTAGGTTGGTTAGGGAGCTATTTAGCTTGGCAAAGGAAAAAGCCCCAAGTATAATCTTCATTGACGAGATGGATGCAATAGGAGCTAGGCGTTTTGAGAGTGCGACTTCTGGAGACAGAGAGGTACAAAGAACGCTTATGCAGCTTTTGGCGGAGATGGATGGTTTTGATTCTAGAGGGGATGTGAAGATTATTGGAGCAACCAATCGCCCCGATATACTCGATCCTGCGCTGCTACGACCGGGTAGATTTGATAGGATAATCGAGATTCCGATTCCGACCTTCGAATCAAGAAAGGAGATACTTAGGATACACACTTCTGATATTAACTTATCAGAAAAGGTAGATGTTGAAGATGTGGCGTCTATTACAGAAGGTGCTTCAGGGGCAGATCTGAAGGCAATTATTATGGAAGCAGGTATGCTTGCTATAAGGCATGGTGAGGACTCCGTATCAATGAATGATATCTACCAGGCAACACGAAAGGTTATGTGCTCTGCGAAGGGAGGAGATGGGGAAGTTTTGGTAGATTCGGGAACCATGTTCGCTTAGTAAGATTTTTAACTGTTGACGAATCTATAGCTTTAGGTGCATTGGTTTTTTGCGTCGATAGTCTAGTGGTTATGACTTGGGCCTTCCATCAAACTCTTAATTGTGCGTTTGGAAGAGAGCCCACGACCCGGGTTCGAATCCCGGTCGACGCATATGAAGAGGAGGACATGGATAAAAGAGATGGCACAGGGAAGAATAAGACGTCTCTTTGAGCTTGCGGAGCAGGAGTTTAGTGATCATCCTGAAAGAAGTGATAGATATGTCCTACTAGCTATGAAGATAGGGACAAGATATCGCGTAAGGATTCCAAAAGATCTCAAGTTGAGATTCTGTAAAAATTGTAACTCTTTTTTAGTTCCTGGGAGGAATGCACGGGTGCGCTTGAATGGAAACTACATTATAACCACTTGCCTCAACTGTAACAAACCGATGAGAAGACCTTACTCAAAGGGCATACCTAAAATATCAGGCCATTTATGACTGGTATCTGGCCCAGCTACGAAAGTTACTTAATACATTCATTGCACAATAATAGCTGAGCGTAAGTTATTAGTATGATTAATGGTAGAGATGAAGCGAATTAGATTCTCGGATGTTGGGGGGCTAGACAAGGTCAAAAGAGAGATAAGGCTCTCGATAATTTATCCAATTGAACGTCCTGATCTATATGAGCTTTATCTTGGGGGGAGGAGTAGCATACTTCTCTACGGCCCCCCCGGATGCGGTAAAACCCTTATTGCAAGAGCAGTAGCAGGCGAGGTTAATTCAAAATTCTTCAATATAAAGATAGTAGATCTTTTGAGCCAGTGGCATGGTGTTACGGATAAGAATATCCAGAACGCCTTCATTGAGGCAAAGAAGGCTGCTCCATCTATTCTGTTCTTTGATGAAATAGATGGGATAAGCGCATCTAAATGCACTACGGGAGAACAGTTCGAGAAACGGATTTTAAATACCTTCCTGACCGAGATGGACGGTTTTGAAGATATGGGAGAAGTAAGAGTACTTGCAGCAACAAATACGCCGTGGGATGTGGATTCGGCACTAATCAGGCCTGGAAGATTTGACAAACTTTTATTTGTTCCACCACCGGATCATAATTCCAGAATAGAGATATTTAAGATACATTTGAAGAAGAGGCCAACATCAAAGAATTTGGACTATGGGAGGCTATCGGAGCTGACGAAAGGTTACTCAGGCGCCGATATAGAGGAGATATGCGAGGAGGCTGCAAGAATTCCTCTTGAGGAGGCAATAGAAGGCAAGCCTCAAAGGGATATTAATATAAGCGATCTTTTGGAGGCAGTTGAGAATAGACCTTCATCTGTTGATGCATGGTTCAAGATGGCAGAGAACCAGACTAGAAAATGCGGAAGAGAGAGCTTATTTAGAGATATGATGGATTATTTCGGTATAGCCGGTGGAGAAGAATCAGTTTCGGGTTATATCTGATTCTCAGATATCTTATATTGCCTAAAATGGGAAATAAAGAATGATGCGATATATTGAACACACTTCAGATATTGGCTTTGAGGTTGAAGAGGACGATCTAAAGGGTCTATTTTCCACAGCCGCGATAGCGATGTATGGCCTCATGGTTGATCCTTTTTCGATAGAGCAGTCAATTTCTAGGAACATAGAGATTCAGTCTGAAGATATGGAAAGTCTGATGTTTGATTGGATTGATGAACTTATTTTTTTGTTTGAATCAGAAAATGTTGTTTTAAGAGAGTTTGATCTGTTTATTAATGATTATCATATCGATGGAAGCTGCAGAGGCGGTATCTTTGACCCCTCTAGGCATGAATCTGGAATTGTAGTAAAAGCAGTAACATATCATATGATGGAAGTTAAAAAGAAGAGCGGTGGCTGGTATGCAAGAGTGATATTAGACGTGTAATTCGATCCATTCTTCGATACACTTCTTCGTATTGGATATATCCTCCCTAAATCTCGGATGTTGCTCTATTGTAAGCATACCGTCATATCCGTTCTGATTGAGGATTTTCAGTATTCTACTGATCTCTTGAGTCATCTTTTTTATAGGCCGGTGATTGAAATTACTCAAATGTATATTCGTAATCTTGTCTTCGAAGACATCTAGAAATGAGAGGGTCTTAAAGGCATCGAGAAAAGTATTGGTCTGAAACATTATGTAAGAGTGGCAGACGTCTACTGTCATACCCATATCCACTATATCAAATATGTCTAAAAGCTCCGAGACATTTCTCCCATAACCCTTCGACGCCCTCGAAAGATTTTCAAGGGAAAGTTTTACTTCTCTCTCCTCCGCGTAATCCACCAATTCGCCGATTATCTTCTCGATCAGATAATTGCGAAGATCGGATTTGATCTTTGAAGAGACATATGAGTGTATGACAAGATGTTCGGAGGATAAAAGATTTGCAAAATCCACCGATTTCTTACCAAGAAATAGAGCCTCCTCAACCTGATCCTTCCTTTCAACATAAAAACCTTCGCTATGTACGGATGAACAGTTTAAATCATACTCTTTGATCAATTTCTTAACAGTATAGACTGAATCCCCTGCTTCAGTATTTATGGCTGATAAGTTGAATTCAATATTTTCAAAACCACACTCTTTGATGGTTTTAATGTTGTAATGTATCGGACAATCAGAGAGACTCCATGTTGATATGCTCAATTTCATCTTTTAAGCTCGACTAATTTTAAGGCCTTACCGAACATGTAACTTTCGAATTTTCACTCATATATTCAAGTAATAGTAAACTCGCAGAAATCTATATTAATGGTGGAGACAGAAATGTCTATCACTGATTTATTGGATTGGGGATGCGCGGAGAGCTTCCGTGATATAGAAATCAGGTATAATGAAATAGAGGGGGGAATATGAAGAGAGTTCCGACCGGAATAATAGGTATGGACGAACTGATACAAGGAGGGTTCCCTGAGAGGACGGTAAATCTGATAACTGCGCCGTCTGGTGGTGGTAAAACCCTTTTTAATCTTCACTATATCTACAATGGCGTAAAAGACTATGACGAACCTGGTATTTTTATTACTCTTGAAGAGAGCAGGGAGAGTATAGACCGAGTCACAAAGAACTTTGGGATGGATATTGCCAAGTATGAACAGGAGGGTATGCTTTTCATAATTGACCTTGGTGAGATGAGAAATGAGGTCAAGATTGATGAAGAGGTATCGTCTGGCATGATATCCTTTGAAGCTTTGGAAGAGGCTTTAAGTAGCATTATAAAGCTAAGTAAGGCAAAGAGATTAGCCCTGGACTCCTTAACTGCTGTAGGTTTATCATATTCACTCTCGACTGAGATGAGACAAGCGATGTTCAGGTTTGTAAACTTTTTGAGGATAAAGGATGTCACTTCACTTCTCATCACCGAATCGGTGGAAGGAACACCTGGATTAACAAGGTATGGCGTTGAGCAGTACATTGCGGATTCACTGATTGTTGTTGGTCTCGAAAGTGTAAGAGGTGAGCTTAGAAGGACGATATGTGTCAGAAAGATGAGATTCACAAGGCACGACACTAGTGTTCATCCATTCTTGATAATGGATAAAGGTATCGAGATATCTCCAAAGGAGAAGGTTTTCTGAAGTAAGTGCAACATTTTTCCCAGTCTCAGACCTCGTATTTCCCTCTGATAGCGTTTATCCTATCTTCCATAACTCGTATCATCTCGTCTTGCTTATCGAGTATATCTTTGATAGATTTCATATCTCTTGCAATATCAAGGCTCAGACTCCTCTGCATAGATCCGACGACTCTTCGTCTTCGATGTAGTTCTTTTACTAGGTGTTCATACTCTTTTGCTATCTTTGGAAGATTCTTCTCATTGAGGGCTTTAGAAACCATCTCCATCTCTTCAAGATGGTCAAATACCTCTGCAATCTTCTCAAGAATATCCTCTTTTGTGAAGGGTTTGACTATGTAGTTCTCTATCTTTGTGATTGTGTCTATACCTATGACCTTCTCATCAGGAGGGAGAGGGGTAATTATGGACACGGGAATATCTTTCAATTTTTCGTCACATTTAATTGTCTTTAGGGTCACCCACCCATCCATCGGTTCCATCATAATATCAAGTAAGACAAGATCGGGTTTATTCTTAACATCATATAACTTCTGGAGACAGTCGATCCCACTATTTGATTCCATCGTCTCGAAACCAGAGGATTCGAGCATATTCTTTATAGTCCAGACGGTATCTTCGGTATTGTCAACTATCATGATCTTCTTTCTTTCTTTGCCCATCTCACTCATATTTGATCATCCGCCTTTTCTTTATCTCAGAGTTGTACTTCATATACTCCATGTCCATTCTTCCGAAATGAGCAATTTTTTGAAATACTTGTTGTCTTTTGGTGAAATATTTTGGATATAGATCGATTGAAAAACCGAAAAATATTTTCCAAACCCATAGTAATGTGGGTATTTTTCGTATAAATACCTTTTTGCCGGATGAACATAAGAATATTTCATGGATCATTGATGGCGATAAAGTATATACACAGGTACATAACCTATACATAAGTGAGGAGAATATGCCATTGTGTATATGAATTTTAAGTTTGTATGTTCATCTATTCGACTTTGTAAGGACATTAAAGGGAGCGGGGGATAAAAACGCCATCATATGAGTTGATCGATAGTAAGGGAGCCAACATAAGTACAGAGGCAATTCATTTACAATCGAGCCTAATTGAACAGGTTATCTGTCAATGTGCAAACCTTATTGGTCTTCCTGCGGTAAGAATGTCCGCTGAACAGGTAACAAGTCAATATCCTCTTCTTTTGGGCCTGAAGATAAACGAAGACTGTTCATTAGATATTTCAAATATTATCGACGATATTGAAACCTCTGAGATGCTTGAGCAGATATCGGATGAACCCATATCAACTGACCGTTCTCTGAGCTCTCTAAAGGCTTTATATATGACTGCACTAACGGCATTATTTGATAACATTCGTGATTTTCTCACGACTGTTGCCGGACCTGAAGTTGCTGATGAAAAGATATTCAACTCCTGTAAACCGATAATTGATGAAAATTATGAGAGGATGGTCGAACTTGGTATTATAAATCTTTTTCCAGAAATGTTTTCTGTTGGGGGAAAAGAGAAGCCTATTACACTCGAAAGCCTGAAGAAAGAGAAAAAACCAGTTCAAGCTGTTGTAATCTTTCAGAAGCTATTCACAAGATACCTCCAAGAGGCCCTCAAGACAAATACGTTACCCATGTATCAGCAGAAGATATCTGCACTTGGTGCTCAGGACCCACTAATTGCGATGATAAAGATAGAAGAAGACGCGAGTGTTAGCATTACAGAACAAAATAATTTTGATTCTCTAGAAAGCGAAGAATATGTAAATATTCTTGTTAATTCTTTGAGTAATGCTTTTAATTCTCTTGTAGACCTTTCATCGTTTATTTTAGGAAGTAAAAAAGCATTTGACGAAGCTAAAGATCTAATAAATCCAATTATTTCAGAATATTCCGAAATATCAGAGAATTTGGGTATTTATCATAAGATATTGAAAGGGGCCCTCTCAGATAGAGTGACAAGCGGCGTAGATAACTTTGATGATATGATATTTGGCGGTTTTCCGAGACGTTCATCAGTAATAATTCAGGGACCTTTCGGCGGTGAGAAGGAGATGTTCTGTAATCAGTTTGTGAAAGAAGGTTTGATCAAGGGTGGTGCAGTACTCGTGGTCTTATCAAGAATATCTCCTGATGAGTTCAGAAATCAACTGAAGGACATTGGTGTGGAACTGGAAGAATACGAGAACAAGGGATTGATTAAGATAGTGGACTGGTATTCCTGGAAGACAGAAAGCATAATCGGTGTTGAACGAGAGTCCAACTCAGTGCTAAAAGCATCTCGTGATCTTAGTAGCGTGGGAATTGCTCTTGGGAAGGCGATTGAAGAGCTTGCGTATGCCCCCGTTACAAGAGGTTTCGTAGAGATGCTCTCTCCTGCCATGAAAGATTTTGATTTTGAAGTTGTATACGACTTTTCCCAGTCGCTTAGGGCAAAATTCAGAAAGAATGATATCACTGGGTTGTTTCTTGTTGAGAAGAAGATGCATGATGTAGAGTCCCTCTCTGCACTACACCAGATTTTTGATGGCGTTGTTGACATTGTTAGGTTCAGAGATGATAAAGATAAACTGACGGAGAAAGTCGTCCGAAAGATAGCTGTATCTATGATAGGGACAAGATTTGAACCGGGTTTTGAACATTTATCCGTAACTAAGGACGGCCTGAGCGTAATCGATAAACAGTTGCTTGAATGAATTATCGCACTTTAAAGAGCAAGTCGAATCTTTTAAAAGTATAACGAATATCCTTATAAAGTCCGAAAATTAATATTATTATAACTGGGAGGTGACAACTAGTGGAAGTTACTATGTACTCGACCCGGACATGTCCTTTCTGCTATTTGGAAAAAAGATTCTTAAAGAAGAATAAAATAAATTTTAAGGAGATAGACGTCTCTAAAGATTCTGCTGCTGCAAAAGAAATGCTTGAGAAGAGCGGTCAAGCTGTGGTTCCACAGACAGATATTAATGGGAAAATTATCGTGGGTTTTGACAAAGAGGTCCTAAAAAGAGAGTTGAACCTAATTCAGAGGCAACCATGATCTTTTTAATGTTGTTTTCACTCAATTTAAATGAATATCGACCATTAAACGACAGAGTTAAGTAATACTGCATAACTATTATTGGTGGGGATTCAGTTGTATCCGAATAAAAAAGTTCAAAGTTTGATTGGTTCTAAAGTTCAAGTAGAGATGAAAGGAGATAAGAACACTCTCGAAGGCATCCTGGCAGGTGCTGATGATTACCTCAATCTGCATCTTAAGGAGGCAATGGAAGTTGTAGACGGTGAAAGGTCTAGGTTATTGGGTTCCGTAATTCTTCGTGGAAATAATGTTGTGTTGATAAATCCGATTAAAAGCTGAGGAGTAAATGGTCGACGAAGATACAGTTTTAAGTATTGTGAAATCGAGCAGGAACGGGGTGCTCCAGAGTGATATCTGGAAAGAACTTGGCATAGATAGTAGAAAATGTTCGAGATTGATCACGAGTCTCGAAGAGAAAGGATTGATAACAAGAGTATGGGAGAAGGTTGGCGGGACTAGAACATATAGGATTTTTTACAGTGGAAACGAAGCCCACTATGAGGTCTTGATGGCAGGGGATCTACTTGCACCATGCATTGGTTGCTCAATTGAGTGTAAACCTGATATCTGTTTACCATTGGGTGAATGGATAATGGAACTAATTGAGCAAGAAGAGACCAACAATTAATGAAAAAATAAGCTTTCAGACACTAATTTAGATTTTTTCAATGAGTTGCCATTTTATATTCTATTTTCGTGACAATATCAGCATCACAAACATTAAAGCTGAGATGTAGTCTAACGTAGATGATAAGGATAACACGTAGATAGGAGATGAGATATGGATGGCTTTCATGAATAAAATCGGATTCCGCAAGCCAGATATATCAAAAGGATAGTCTTATATACATTAGAGAATTGAGATTATAGATCTCTTCAATTGAATTGGAAAATATCAAAATCAGCGAGTGATATTCTATGGCAGTAAAAAAGAAGATGGTTGAACGCGTGAACGAACTGATGAATAAACCGGATATGATCCGAGATATTGGAATCGTCGCGCATATTGATCACGGAAAGACGACTTTAACAGATAACCTCCTAGCCGGAGCCGGTATGATTTCCAAGGAACTAGCAGGCAGGCAGCTCTTCATGGATTTCGATGAACAGGAGCAGGCAAGGGGAATTACAATAAATGCAGCAAATGTTTCGATGGTTCACGAATATGAAGGAAAGGAATATCTTATCAATCTGATTGATACCCCAGGCCACGTTGACTTCGGAGGGGATGTTACAAGGGCAATGAGAGCCGTTGATGGTGCCATAGTTGTGGTAGATGCGGTTGAAGGGACCATGCCACAGACCGAGACAGTGCTCAGACAAGCATTGAAAGAGAATGTCAAACCTATACTCTTTGTAAATAAAGTAGATCGTTTGATAAACGAACTGAAGATAGACAAACAGGATATGCAGATAAGACTTGGAAGCGTAATTGACCATGTTAACAAGCTTATTAAAGGGATGGATGAAGAAAATTATTCCAAGAACAAATTGGATGCAGCGGATGGTCGAGTTGCTTTTGGTTCTGCACTTTATAACTGGGCGGTCAGTGTTCCATCTATGAAGAAGAGCGGATTCGGATTCAATGAAGTTTATGATCATTGTATAAGAGGTGCCACGAAGGAACTTGCTGAGAAATGTCAACTCCATGAAGTGGTTTTGGATATGGTTATTAAACACCTCCCCAACCCGCTCGAAGCCCAGAAGAACAGGATTGGTATCATCTGGCACGGTGATAAAGAAAGTGAGGTAGGGCAAGGGATGGTAAAGTGTGATCCCGAGGGCCCTGTTGCTTTGATGGTCACCGACATATCAACCGATCCCCATGCAGGAGAGGTTGCTACAGGAAGGCTATTCAGCGGTTCGCTGCAGAGAGGTCAGGAGCTTAAAATTTCTGGGATGCCAAAACCCAACAGGATTCAACAGGTAGGGGTCTTTATGGGTGCAGACAGAGTAGAGGTTGATAAAATACCCTCGGGAAACATTGTCGCAATCACCGGACTGAAAGATGCTTTTGTAGGATCGACGGTTTCATCTACAGATATTGAACCCTTCGAGGATATAAAACATGCAAGTGAACCTGTTGTTACCGTTGCGGTTGAAGCAAAATCGATGAAGGACCTGCCGAAATTGATCGAGGTACTCAGGCAGTATTCAAAGGAAGATCCCACACTCAATGTGGAGATCAATGAAGAGACAGGCGAACATCTTGTATCAGGCATGGGGGAACTTCATCTTGAGATTGTAACTTATAGAATTGAGCATGACAAGAACATAAAGATTGTTACATCTCCGCCGATTGTTGTTTACAGAGAGACAGTTCAGAGTCATGCAGGACCTGTTGAAGGTAAATCTCCAAACAGACACAATAGATTCTACATCGAGGTCGAACCATTGAGTGATGAGGTTGTACAGCTGATAAAAACGGGTGAAGTATCAATGAATATGCCTGAAGTTGAGAGGAGAGGACTGTTCATCGAGAATGGCATGGAAAAAGAAGAGGCAAAGAAGATCAAGGAAATGCATGAGGCAAATCTCTTCGTCGACATGACAAAGGGAGTTCAATACCTGAATGAGACGATGGAACTTATTCTGGAAGGATTCAGAGAAGCAACATCCCATGGGCCTCTTGCAAAAGAGAAGTGCCAGAGCATAAAGGTCAAACTTATGGATGTGAAACTCCATGAAGATGCGATACATAGAGGTCCTGCGCAGGTTATCCCTGCTGTTCGTCAGGCAATCCAAGCAGCCATCCTTATGGCAAATCCAACATTCCTTGAGCCCATACAAAACGTATTTATTCAGGTACCACAGACACAGATGGGTAATGCGACAAAGGAGATCCAGGGTAGGAGGGGGCAGATACAGGATATGGGTACCGAAGGTGACATGAGCACCATTAAGTCAAAGGCACCGGTTGCCGAGTTGTTCGGGTTTGCAGGTGATCTTCGGTCCGCAACTGAGGGTAGGGCAATTTGGAGTACCGAGCAATCAGGTTTCGAGCCGATTCCTCAAAACCTCTTGAATGATATCGTACTTGATATCAGAAAGAGAAAGGGTATGAAGACGGAGATGCCAAAACCTAGCGATTACGTTTGATCGGTTGAGCATCTCTGGGGATTTCTCCCCCAATGCTATTTACATCTTTTCGCAAAGTGAGATGATTACCTCCTTTGCAATCACATTTTTTGGACCTTTAACTTCTTTTACACCGCTTTGAGTGATTATGAGGACATCGTTGTCCTCTGTTCCCATCCCGCCTTCTCCGACATCATTTGCCACAATGAAATCAAGATCGTTTGACATCATAAGTGATTTGGCGCGATCTGTAAGCTCACTCTTGCCCACTCCAACCTCTGCCTTGAATCCAACAAGCTTCACATCCGGAAAACTCTTCTTAACCTCAACAAGTAGCTTCTTTGTGGGAACAAGATCAAGCGTGATAGAATTCCCGGACTTGATCTTATCATTCTCTATCGATTCAAGTGCAAAATCAGATATAGCTGCGGCACTAATCAAGACTTCAAATCCTGATCCCAGCTCGCTCAAAACAGCATTCACCATATCCGAAGAACTCTCAACATAGACCTCTTTTATCCCCTCTTGATTCAAATGGCCAGCGTGAACAAGAGTGACCTCTGCACCTTGTCTGTAGGCCTCTTTTGCAAGTTCAATTCCCGTCTTTCCCGAACTTTTGTTTGTGATTATTCTTATCGGATCGATGGATTCTTTTGTGGCGCCTGATGTGATTAGAACCTTTCTTCCTTTCAGTAATCCGGGCGAGAGGATCCTCTCCACATTCAATACAATATCATCAATGTTTGCAATCTTTGCAATCCCATCCTCGATTCTCGGGCCGATAAAGGTTATTCCGACATCCTGCAATCTCTCAATATTTTGAAGTATGATCGGATGATCATACATGGATTCGTGCATGGCAGGAACAATCATAATCGGGGTCTTAGAACCAAGAGCAGTTCCGGCAAATGTCGTCACTGTTGAGTCATCTATTCCATTGGCAATCTTTCCAATAGTGTTTGCTGTCGAGGGTGCAATTAAGAAGAGATCGGCAGTCCCTCCAACTCCAAGAAATTCAACATGTTCGATGGCGCCTGTTATCTTGCGTATCACTTCATGACCCGTTGCATACTCAAGTGTGTAGGGATGAATAAGTGTCTGTGCGGCTTCCGTCATCACAGCATATACTTCCGCACCCCTTCGAATAAGAGATCTTGCCAGTTCCACTGTTTTCACAGCAGCAATGCTACCGGTGACACCAAGAAGAATCGTCTTTCCCGAAAGAGTTTCGCCTTTCGTGCCTTTGTTCATCAACGTCGGGTGCATTTTACCACTTTTTTGATCTAAGTAGACTGTAAAGAGGCAAAGTTGAAAAGAGGAAAGGTTATTTCGCCTGAGCTTCGATCAGAGCCTTCCTTTGCATATCATATACCTTTTTACAACCTTCGATTGCCATCCTGAGTCCGGTTGAAAATTCATCTTTTGTTAAATGACCATCCATCTGAAGCATTGTAATTCGCTCATCTTTTGAGACGATTGCTACAGGCATGTCTGCTTGTCCATAGTTGTCCTCTTCCTTCATCAGATCCAGTACAATTATATCATCCACTTTCCCAACAGCACAAGACGAGACCAAACCTTTCATCGGTATTCCTGCATCTGCTAATGCCACAGATGCAGCGTTGATACCAGCAGTCCTTGTCCCGGCATCTGCCTGAAGAATCTCTACAAATATATCTATCCCTGCCCTTGGAAAGTTCTCCTTCAAAATAACAGGTTCTAATGACTCTCTGCTAACCTTAGAGACTTCTATGCTTCTTCTGTCAGGACCAGGTCTCTTTCGCTCGTCTACCGAGAAAGATGCCATATTATATCTAAATTTTATATGAGCCTCAGTTGGACGCTGAAGATGTCTTGGGTGAACCTCCCTGGGGCCATAAACTGCCGCTAGAACTTTATTATTACCAAGCTCAAGATAGCATGATCCATCGGCCCTTCCTAAAACTCCTGCCTCTATCTTTATGGGCCGTAATTCATTTGCCTTCCTTCCATCTAATCTTATTCCATCATTGATGAGTTTTTCTGGTACTCCTTTCATTCTTTCACTCCTCATTTTCATCCTTTAAAAATTCTGACATCCTGTCTGTTAGGCCGGATGTATGCGCCTCTTCTTCAATCTTTGATATCGCCCTAATCGCAAGATCCATATTTTCTTTTTCACCATCCACCCAAATCCTGCCATTCTTACCGACGATTATTGAGCACTGGCACTCTTTCTTTAGCATATTAATCATAGAACCAGATCTTCCAATCAATCTTGGGACCTTCGAATGAGAAATATATGCAACTCTACCACCTCTAAGAATTCCAAGACCTCTGTCTCTGAGTGTGAGCTCAATCTTCATTGTTGGGTCAACATCGGTAATTCTTACAACGATAAGCTCACCAATCTTAATATGCTTATCAAGCTCGGCAAAGTTGACCCTTTCGGGATATTCGGAGACGTGTAATAACGCTTCATACGGAGAACAGATATCAACTTTCCAATTTGAAAAAGAGACATCCGAAACAACTCCAACCACCACATCCCCATATGAAGGGAAATAGGTCCCCCCAAAAGGTACAATCTTAATCTTATCACGAGAATCCATTAACACGCCGTAGTTTAATGCATATACCCTTCCATCTTCCACATACGTACCATCTCCTGATCTACTGGGATCTTCTGAGACCATGTCACCAGGTATCGCGATCTTCTTGTCAATCATCTCTTATCTCCTTATTTCAACAACCTTGTCTCTGCCTCACCCTTGGTGAGGTGATTCACAAGGGAATAGAAATCATCTTGAATCCCAGCAGGAATCTTTACTATTCCTATCCAGGATCCATCATTCTGCCACTCTTCCTTTACTAGCTTCCCAAACTTACGAATGTCACCATAAGATTTTGCAGCATGCTCTGCAGATACTTTTACAGCAACTTCTACCTCCTCAAAGCGAATAGGTATAAGGGGACGAATCTTCTTCATCACCTCATTGACACTATCTTCCGTACTTTTGAAGATATCAATATGGACACCAGCCTCTTCAATTGCCCTTTCAATCCTCGATGGTGGGTGAGGTGTATTTGTCTGGGGATTAATGGCGTTTGTTGCTATTATATCTATAACTTTCTTCTTCTTCTGTTCAACTATCTTCTTGCGCTGATCTGTCGTGAGTTGGATCTCTCCGTTTTCAACAATTTTTTTTGCAATTTCGAGTACATCAATCGTCCTAAAGGCTCTGAGAAGATCGTCTTCGGGAACTCTATCACCTTTATGAGCATCCTCAAAGATATCCTCTACTGCTAAAACATCTTCGATATCTATTTTCTCACCCTTCCTAAGAGCAAGAGCGCCATCAGGATCAACAAGGATCTCGAATCTTCCCCCCTTTTTAAGTCTCGCAATTACAGCATCATCAAGATTACTCATAAGATCATTCTTTATCTTCTTCTGAGGCGTGTCTCTCTTTTATTGTCTTTACATAACCTTCCAATTCACTAAATTCAAGTCTTCTGAAGCATTTATTTTCGAGTTCGACCACCCCGACCTCTATCGTTGGTGTATCAAACTTACCTTCGGTAGCTTTATATAATGCTTCAAGACCGAGAAGGATCGCACCTTCGAGATCAATATTTTCATCATATTGCTCTTCAAATACTTCCATCACAGCTGATCTTCCTGAACCGATTCCAGTGGCCTTGTATTCAAGAAGTGCCCCACTTGGGTCAGTCTCGAACAACCGGACCTTGCCATCATCCACACCAGCAATGATGAGTGCAGTACCGAAAGGCCTAAGTCCGCCATACTGCGTGAAAGCCTGCTTATAATCACAGATACTCTTTGCAAGAGGTTCTACACCTATTTTCTCGTCATATCTCAGTCTATTGACCTGCGCATCAACTCTAGCCTTGTCAATAAGCGATCTAGCATCTGCGACCAAACCAGAAGTTGCAGCTCCTACATGGTCATCGATCTGGAATAGCTTCTCCACTGATGATACTTCTAATAAGCGTGAAACGACCCTTTTGTCAACAGAAAGTACTGCGCCTTCCTTGCATTTTACGCCAATGGCAGTGGTTCCTCTCTTAACAGCCTCTCTTGCATATTCTACCTGAAAGAGTCTACCATCCGGGCTGAAAACCGTAATTGCCCTATCATATGCCATCTGGGGTCCCATTTGTTGCATGTTATCTCTCCACTCTCCTAATATCTTTACATAGATTTAAGTATTATGTGCACTCTTTGGCCTACTTAAGTATAAAGCTTGTCATCATGTATATAAATATAAGTGGAGAGATGTAAAAATGAGTGAAATATCACCGCAGGTTCAAAATCAATTGGCACAGTTGCAACAGGTACAACAGCAAGCACAAGCACTATCTGCTCAGAAGTCACAGATGGAGATGGCCTTAAGAGAGGTAGAGATGGCTTTGGAGGAAATTGGGAAATTGGATGAATCTTCTGTGATGTATAGGAATATCGGAGAGCTTTTCGTTAAATCTGACAAAGAGAACGTCTCAACCGAGTTATCCGATAAAAAAGAGACATTTGAACTGAGACTTAAAACCCTTGAGCGCCAAGAAGAACGTATTCAAAAGCGCTTTCAACAACTTCAACAGCAGATTCGTGAAGCGATAGGCGGAAGTGATGGTGGGCAGTTTAATGCCCAATAAATTACTCCATTAAAGTTACCAGATTCCCAGAAGACCCTCCATTTTGGAATCTTCCTACTAGCGAGGTGGATAAGTGGGTGAACAGATGAGTAATTTTCATTTCAGGATGATGTCGTTTCTCTTCAAGATTAGAGATCTTCTTTCACCACCTTTAAATACACTTCAGGAGGCTTTCATTAAACCAGGTTCATCCATCCTCGACTTTGGTTGCGGTCCTGGTAGTTACTCCATTGCTGCCTCTGATTTGGTTGGTGAAGAGGGGAAAGTTTTTACACTTGACATCCATCCATTGGCAGTTGAACAGATTCAAAAGAAAGTCTTGAAGATGGGGCTTACAAATATCGAGACCATCCGTTCAGATTGTGAAACCGGGCTTGATGAAAATAGTATTGATGTCATCCTGTTGTACGATGTCTTTCACCATCTAATGAGAAGATATGATGTAAAAAAAGAGCTGTATCGAGTACTAAAACCGGATGGTATTTTATCATTCAGTGACCATCACATGGATGAAGAGGAGATAATCTCGAAGATGACCGATGATGGATTCTTCAGACTCTCAAAGAAGGGAGAAAAGACTTATAGCTTCATGAAGGTCTAGTAGAACTCTCATAAGTGGACAGAATCGACACACTTTTTTGTGACGCTTAGTATTTTCCTTGTATGAATGTCTTGATTGTTGGAGGCGGGGCAAGAGAGCACAGCATCGTTTATGCTATAAAAAATGGGACAACGGACTCAAATATTTTCGCTTTCATGGGAAACAGAAACCCCGGTATAGCCCGTGCGTGCGAAGATTTTCAGATTGGCGAAGTGACCGATTCCGAGAAGATTACTGATTATGCAACCTCAAAGAATATTGATATTGCAATCGTTGGACCCGAAGCCCCTCTCAATGTTGGGGTGACCGATTCCCTTGAATCAAAGGGGGTAAGAGTTGCAAGCCCAACAAAAGCGGTAGCACAGATAGAATGTGACAAGAGTTTCTGTAGGAACTTAATGAAGAAATACAATATATTTGGTAGTCCTGAGTTTGGTGTCTTTTCAGATATGTCGGAAGCTTCTGACTTTATAGATGCAGTTGGAAGAGACATCGTCGTCAAGCCAGTCGGACTTACAGGTGGTAAAGGCGTCAAGATAATGGGAGAACAACTTAGTGATGCCGAAGAAGCAAAAAAATATGCGTCGGAGGTTATCGAAGATAAAATAGGTGGCCTAAGTATGGTTGTTCTTGAAGAGCGGTTGAAGGGGGAGGAATGCACAATCCAGGCTTTCACTGATGGTAAAAATCTTGTTCCCATGCCCCTTGTTCAAGACCATAAAAGGGCATATGAGGGAGACTTAGGACCAAATACAGGAGGGATGGGTTCTTATTCAGATTCAAACCATCTTTTACCATTTATAGAAGAATCAGAGTATCAAAAATGCTTACAAATTATGACAGATACAATTAATTCGATAAAGGAGGAGACTGGAGAGTACTATAAGGGCATTTTGTACGGGCAATTCATTTTAACAGAGCGCGGACCCTATGTCATCGAGTTTAACTGCAGATTTGGAGATCCTGAAGCCATGAATGTACTCCCACTTTTAAAGACCGATTTTATTGAGATATCTGAAGGTATTGCCGATGGAAATCTAAAGAAGGTGGATTTTGAGAATTTTGCTACGGTCTGTAAATATGTTGTTCCTGGAGGGTATCCTGATAACCCGGTGAGAAATGCAAAACTGAATATTGGCGATATTGAAGATGCTTTATTGTTCTATGCCAGTGTAAACGAGAAAGGAGGGGACATATACACGACATCTTCCAGATCTCTTGCAGTGGTTGGAATAGCAGATACAATATATGATGCAGAAATAAAAGCAGAAGAAGCTTTATCAAATATATCTGGAAATATACATTGCAGACATGATATTGGAAAAAAGGAACTCATAGAAAAGCGTATAAACCATATGAGAGAATTGAAAGGGCAAAATTAATAGACAAGGCCATATATGACCATCGATGATTCTTACCCTTTTCACAATATTTAATTATGTATAGCCAACATATATACCTATCTTATGGTTTGCGAATTTGGTGAAAGAAAATTCAAGATGATCGATGTTGCATTTCCTACTTCTTATAATGATA
>JAXHTN010000030.1:0-13267 GCA_034190145.1 Halobacteriota archaeon
GACAACTTGTATCTTTTCACCGGAAAGGGGGATGTCTTGTAAGGTGATAAACGCACTCCATTCCGATGGAAGATTCCTTTTTTGTAGCTGTATGAGATCTGAGAGGATAGAATCGATCTTATGGTTTGTTAATTTTTTTTCAGATATTCCTTTAAGATGAGTAGTGTCTGTATCCGGAAGTATGAGTGGATCACCAGCACTTGCTACTTGGACCTGCAGTATCAATGTCGACGACAAAACAAGGATTAATACAATTTTTGATATGGCCTTAAGAGAAAACATGATAGCATCCCCCTTCTATTCAGGTAGTTTCGTCGCTTTACCTGTTGATGCCATCCTTAATAAATTAATCCATTTTAAAATTTAAATAAACGGCGTTAATCCCTCCATCCACCAATCAGTTCCATCACAATTCTTGCAGCAATAAAGCTAGTTTCTTTTCCAAATAATGGATTTACCTCAACGATATCACAAGACACAACGTCCCTCTCAATAGCTATCTGCTTCACCAGTAGTATCAATTCCGAGATGCTCATGCCTTCTGGTTCGGGATTTCCTACGGCGTAAGCAGAAGCAAGATCAAGTGAATCGATATCTATTGACAAATATATCTTGTCTTCCGGGTTAATCTTTGAGACTATCTTTTCAATTCCGTCATCTCTTAATATCCGTAGGTCAAAGACTTTTACCTCGTCTCTCATTGCAAGGTATTCATCCTCCGATGATGAACATATCCCGATCTCATACAAGTTTTCTGTTCCTACGACCTCGCTTATCCGTCTCATGACGCAGGCATTTGAAAATGAATTATCGCAATAACGATCTCTAAAATCGGTGTGTGAATCGATACTGATCACTGATAGGTTACCGTAATTTTCAGATAGGTTTTTTACAATGGGTAGAGATATTGAATGGTCTCCTCCAAGGAATATCTTCTTTGATAAATCTACTTCCTCTAGGGCGCTAAATACCTCTTCATAACTTGTTGAAGGAATATCTCCGTAGTCATAATAACCTATATCCGTAAGCTCGATCTTTTCAGCCCATAGAAAAGTTTCGAGCTCATGAGATGCTCTTCTAATTGAATTTGGAGCAAATCTACTGCCTCTTCTAAAGCTAGAATGCTCATCGAGAGGAACCCCAACAATTCCTATTTCAGAGAATCCTGGCTCTGATAACGATCCTGTAAATTTCAAATTCATACAACTAGACCAAAAAAGAAAACTAACTCAAAATCCACTCATGTCAATTGTTTCAGTCGTATCGTCTTCAAGTGTCTTAAGTGCAATATCTACCATCTCTTTGTAGTACTCGACCTCAGTGGAATAGTGCTTTTTTGCTTTTGAAATGTCTTCATCAACTAGCCCACCGCAAGCTTCATCTTCTATTCTTTTGAGCCGTTTTAAGGTCTGTATGGCAGTATCAACTATCCATGAGTCACGTGTCTTTGCATCAACCACTTGTATGGATTCGGGTCTGATTGATGTAATTATGTCACCATCCTGGGTCTCGTAAGTGTTTGGTTTCCCTGTTATTGCAATGATGCTAGGTTCGTCAATGTCGTCACCAAGCTCACTGAGGACTTGTGTAGCTTCGATCTGGTACTGCCCTGCATAAACTAAAAAGACTCCCGTAGGGTCGGCTACCCTTGCCCGCCAATACTCAACCTCCATGCCGATATCATCCTTTTGTGTGAGTGTACCAACTACAAAAACTCTGTTACATTTTGCAGCCGTAGGTGTGAGTAGGTACTTGGGAGCATATTCGTCAGCGTTTTCTTTGTAGCTGAGATCACTCTCCCTAAACTCCTGAGCAAAGACTCTTTTAGCCGGTTCCCTTGTAAATTCTTGCATCAAAACCACCTCCTATATTCCCAGATCCGGTATACTGATCTTTCCATCAAAGATCAATCCTTCAATAATCCTTCCTTTCTCAAGAAGCATCGGATATTCTTTGCAGTACTCGCTGTATTGGTCATTTGAGAGTATCTTGGCTTCATACTTGATTGCATAATCAATAACAAAGATATCTGCATCCTTCTTTGCAGGGGATTGAATAACGTTGCTTCGTTTAAATAGATTCTCAAGTCCAACACGATCATCGATGACATGCCTCAATCTCGGACCGACGACACATAGGTATGGTATCCCAAGATCATCAAGTTTATCAAGAACAACAAGTAGACTCCTCAGTTTGGGTTTGGCATCTTCCCAATAGGCTACATTTGATGCGTCAATTACCAGATCAATATTCTCTGTTTTTTCCTCTTTTGATTGCGTTATGGCTTCGTTCTCTACAACTAATTTCTCATCTCGTAAGAGCGGATCAATTGTCTCGGAGATGAGGTCGAGGTCTTTAGAATCGTTGATTAGCATATAACGTCCAACCACGGGGCCAGTAACTTCAAAGTATCGCCCTAGAAGTAGCGATTTGATCCTCTTCATCAATGCTTCCTGACCAGATCCCATAGCCTCCTCAAGTGATATGCCAGCGATATTTTTTATTGCGTCGAGATTCAAAAGAAACTCCTGAGCCACTTCACCGTCATCGATTACACCTTTGATTCTCAGGTCATCAACTCCATTCACAAGCCCGTGCTCTGCGCATGATCCGTCTTCATAAAGGACTCTATTACACGTAGTGCAACGTTTTATCAGTCCGCTACCATCAAGAATTGTAACTATTGCACCACTCATCCTCATCTCATCCGAAACATCGGTATCAATATCCTCTGCAATCTCAGTAATACTCGAGTTCCGGTTGAGCTTAACATTGATCCTATCCTGCCAGATATCGCTTATCACATTTTTTAACTCATAACTCCTTCCTTCGATAAGCTCCGGTAAACCCGAACTTGCCCAAATTGTGAATTTAACAGTCCCACTATCATCTCCCAGTAGTCCGACCTGAGAGATTGACTCATGATTGCTGTCCCAAATCTGAAGTACCTTTGCCCTCAGGTTTATCCATTGACCTACGGCAGTAATATCTGAAATTTTGGCGGCGCCTCCTGTAGCATCAATATCTTCATTTAGCTTTGTTATTCTCGTGTTATGATTGAATTTTACGCTGAATCGGTCATTATAAGAGTCAGTTACTACACTTTTGAACTGGTAACTCGCTCCCTCGTCAAGAAGAGGAAGTGCAGCCTTATTCCATGAAACAAATTTTATTGTGCCGGTATCATCGCCAAGGAGTCCGACCTGAGAGATGGAATCATGCTTGTTCTCCCAGAGTTGGATCACTTTTGCTTTCATACCGATCCACTGCCCCTCTAATTTTATATCCTTGATCTTGATATTTTCAGAATCTTGAGGCTGTAAAGAAGGTAGATCATTCTTTGACATGAAATAACTCTTTACAGTACGTATGGCCTCATCCTCAGGAACTTTATAATTATTTATAAGCAGATCCAAGCGCTTCTCAATCTCATCAAGTGACACATCTATTCCACTCTCAAAGAACTGAGATCTGATCTGATCTGCTATGCCCTTCACCATCCATTCACCACCGATGGTTATGATAGTATTATTTTCACATAAACTTTACTAGAGCTTTGAACTGCCTGTATTTATTCATATTAATAAGGATGATAGAGCATGTCAAATCGAGCAAACTTCATATGATGTTGGAGCATTACTTTTAGTATATATAGTATTTCGAGATCATAATATAGGTCAAAGGAGCAAGAGGAGATGAAGGTCACTATTGCACAGATGAATCCGATAGTAGGAGACATTGATGGCAACTTAAATAGGCTGATAGAAGTCTTTTATAAGTTCAATCATGATTCAGATCTTATTGTCTTTTCCGAGTTATTTCTTACAGGTTATCCTCCACGTGACCTACTCGAAAGACCAAAATTTATAAAATCGATCGAGAAAGCAATTGATAAACTCGTGAAAATCTCATGTGAGTACAATCATGCTGGAGTTGTTTTTGGCACTCCCACCCCTACTAAAAGAGAGGTGAGTAAAGGGATTTATAATTCTGCGCTGCTCATATATGACGGAGAAATATTGCTAACTCAACACAAATCTCTTTTACCTACATACGATGTCTTTGATGAAGGAAGATACTTTGATAATGCAGATGATGTCTCTGTAGTTTCGTTTAAAAATGAGGTGCTTGGGTTATCAATATGCGAAGATGCATGGAATGACAGGTCCTTATTTCAAGAGAGGTTGTATTCACTTGACCCCATAGAAACGCTTGTAAATAAGGGCGCAACAATTCTTATCAACATCTCTTCATCACCTTTTTGTGCTGGTAAAGAGCAGCTTAGATATCAGATAATCAAGAATCACGTGATGAAGCACAAGATCCCGTTTATATTTGTGAACCAGGTTGGTGGTAATGATGAGCTTATATTCGACGGTAGAAGTATGTGTTTTAATAGCGATGGAGAGTTAACTTTTATTGGTCTTTCTTTTAAAGAATGTTTAAAAACTATTGATACAGGTATTAAAGGACCAATTAGTCCCTATGAACCTCAGGAGAATATTGAATCGGTTTATTGTGCACTAATATTGGGTATAAACGACTACATGGCAAAATGTGGCATTACAAGTGCAATAATCGGACTTTCTGGCGGAATAGACTCAGCTGTTACGTGTTGCCTTGCAAAGGATGCAATTGGTCCAGAGAATGTTCTTGGTGTATCAATGCCCTCGCGTTACTCGTCTACCGGTAGTGTTGAAGATTCAAGAAAACTTGCCGTAAACCTCGGTATAAACTTCAAGGTGATACCGATAGGGGAGATATACGACACATTCTTTCATTCCCTGAAGGGTGAACTACAAGTAAAAGAAGGTGAAATCGACCTTGCACTTGAGAATCTTCAGGCAAGAATACGAGGAAATGTCCTGATGACCCTCTCAAATGAGTTTGGTTCTCTCGTCTTCTCAACCGGAAATAAGAGTGAACTTTCTGTTGGTTATTGTACTATGTACGGCGATATGAGTGGAGGTCTCAGTGTAATCTCAGATGTACCCAAGACGATGGTTTATGAGCTGGCAGATTACATAAATAGGTCAGGAGAGGTTATTCCGATGGAAATTATCAAAAAGCCACCCTCTGCAGAGCTCAGGCCGGATCAATTAGATCAAGATACGCTTCCTCCTTATGATGTCCTTGACGCAATACTTTACCATCACATTGAAGAATGCCTCTCAAAAGAAGAGATAGTTGACCTGGACTATGAGGCTGAGACCGTTGAGTGGGTTGTGAGGGCCGTAAGAATTAACGAGTACAAGCGTAGACAGGCTGCTCCAGGGTTAAAGGTCACTACAAAGGCATTTGGCGTTGGTAGAAGGATGCCAATAGCTGCGAGATATGATTTCTAGGCCAGTCTATCACTAACCAACTCTTTTTTTCCTTACTTATTTTTTCTGAAAGTTTGTCAGCGCAAAATTTTACCAATTTCTTATTTACAATTTTTTGATTAACACTAGACATGTATATATTAAAATATATTATAAACTATATATTTTATTTTATATATAATTTTAAATTTATAAAATCATACAAACTTGGAAAAAATCAGGCTAATTATCATGATTCTTAATGGGGTGATCTGTAGGTCACATCAATTTTTCAATACATTTATCATGTATTGTTCCGAAAGGTACACCTAATGGAACAAAAAGGGGATAAAAGGGTAGGTATTTATGTTAGAGTCAGTACTGAAGAGCAAGCCAGCTCCGGAATCAGCCTTGATGCACAGATAGAAAAGTTAGAGCAGTACTGCCAATTGAATAATTGGGAAATTGTGAGAGATTATGTTGATGCTGGCGTCAGTGGGAGTACTGTAGACAGACCCGAGCTACAGAAGATGATTGATGATTGTAGAAGGGGGGAGTTAAATGTGGTACTTGTCTACAAGTTAGACAGGTTGAGCAGGTCGCTGAGGGATATAATACTAACTATAGACGAACTCAGAGAATATGATGTGGATTTTGTGAGTGTTACGGAGCAGATAGATACAACAACTGCTGTTGGCCAGCTTATGTTTCATATAATCGGGGCATTTGCAGAGTTTGAGAGGAATATAATCCGTGAGAGGGTCATATTTGGTATGGACAAGAAGGCAAAAGATGGATATGCTCAATTTAAAGCTCCTTTCGGATACAGATACGTTGAGGGCAGACTTGAGATAAATCAAGACGAGGCAGAGATAATAAGAAGCGTGTACAGATCATACATAAGAGAGCAGAGTACGCTTCGAGTCTCAAAAATCTTCGGTTTATCAAGGTCCCTCGTCTATCGCATACTGACAAGTGAGACTTATCTGGGAAAGGTCAAATGGAAGGGAGAGGTTGAAGAGGGCGTACATGAGGCAATAATAGACCCAATCACATACAGCCATGTAAGAGAGATACTCAGAGCTAAAAGAAAGAAGAAGTGATAATTGAAAACTAATTTTTCACACGCCTCATCTACTCGAATTCATCAAGAATTTTAAGTACTATAGGGAATACTTCATCATAAGCCCTCTTTCCAACAAGAATATCAATGTGGCCAAGATCCTGTAATATGAAAAGTGATGATTTAGTTTTGGCACTAATCAATCTGTCGTAGCTCTCGGTAGTAGATTCTGGTGTTGCAAATCGGTCCTTTGTTCCTGTGATAAAGGCCATTGGAACATTAACCTTGTCAAAGTTCTCCCAATAGGAGGGCGCTATCTCTGAACTGTATTGTTCAAGATTAACCTGAGCTCCGAAATCATGTTTTGCGATCTCGCCCCTCTTCAGAAAGTCAAGAAAGTCAAGAAACACAAACCGCGATTCATTCGAGATCAGTTTCAACATCTTGTTATTCCTTCCAATACTACCCATTATTGAAGTAAAAGTGTCCGGTGAAATTCCTCCATTTGTATTTCTTTTGAGATATCTTTTAAAAAACCTTGAGTCCCCCATCCGTCTGACAAAACCTTCTGAAAAATGACTTGGTGAAGCAATTGATACAACTCCTTTGAAGTCTTCTGTTCCGTATCCATCTATAACGTGAGCGTATCCGAGCCATCCGCCCATACTTCTTCCAATCCAGGAGACTTTATCTGAGTTTGTAATCTCTTTTACCCTGCTAATTATTGCTTTTGTATCATAGTTTATCAGATCGTTGATATTGAAATCCCAGTAACCATCAGCACTTTGACTGTAGTCCCATTGGCCTGTTTCTTCGACAAAAAACCCCTTGCTAAGGCCGTGACCCCTCAGATCTACAACCCAAGAGTCATATCCATTTCCTGCCAGAAACCTCGCTAGACTGAATCTCTCATCTTCGAGAAGATACTCGTTACTGTTACCTGCAAGACCATGACACATTATTACAGGACCTTTGCTACCACCGTTGATTCTTTGTAAAACTAACCTATAATTATCCTCTGTATCGACTGAAAATTCTTCAATGTTGCTCATTGTAATCAAATCCTAACTGAAAAATTCCGGGTCTTTATGAACTGAAGTTTTCAATAGTTATTTATACCTTTCGATTACAACTGATTTTTTGTGATAGAGAATAGGACTAGGGATAATAAGCCAGTTATTGCATCCGAACTTATAGAAAACAGTGAAAGTGATTCGTCTTTAGAAATAATTGATGTCAGGACAAAAAAAGAGTATGCATCAGGGAAGATAAAAGGTTCTATCAATATGGATGTTCGTTCTCCCTCATTTAAGGATGATGTAAACAGGCTTGATAAATCTCGTAAGTATCTAGTTTACTGTAGGACAGGAGTCAGAAGTAAAAAGGCCCAGCAAATTATGAAAAATCTAGGATTTTTGGACGTTAATAATCTAGAGGGGGGAATCATTCAATGGGTAAAGGAGGGTTTTCCCACTTCAAAGTAAAGGCCCACTCACATCCAGTTAAGGTACATGTGATTTATCATATCAAAGTTCTTCTTCACATTGACTTCGCCCCATACAGCTTCACCGTGACCGGGGAGTATGTAATCGATATCTAGCTTTGACATTCTTTGGATTGAGTCTTTTATGAGGGCGGGATCCCCTCCTCTGAAGTCCGTTCTTCCGATTCCATTGAGAAATATTAAATCTCCGGATATCAGGATCTTCTCTTCGGCCCAGTATAAACATATACTTTCAGGCGAGTGTCCTGGTGTATGATATATCTTCAGATTCAGATTCCCCAGATCCAAATTGTCGTTAAAATATCTTTCTGGCTTTCTTGAAGAGTACTGCTTTGTTGCTCCTTCATAAGCTATAAATTTTGCTCCGGTTTCGTTTCTAAAAGACTTGTTTCCTCCGGAATGGTCCGGATGGATATGGGTGTTTAAGATAAGATCTATTGATCCGGGATCAATTCCATCTTCTCTAATGGCTTCTAGAAGGTATTGAATGTATGTAGTGGCTCCAGGGTCAATGAGAACGCTTGTCTCACCTGTGATGAGGTATTTATTACAGTCCATCATCCCCATTTCAGGATACCAGTACAGATTTTTGATAAGCTCCATCAAAGACTGATAATCTCTGATCGGATATAAATTATATCATCCGAATATATACCGCACAAGGACGTATCTTAGGGCAATCAGCTCGATAGCAAAGATTGCGATAAGGGCAATTCCAATAGACGATCTGGAATAAAAAACGACAATGGGTATCCCTGCATATGATATGAATATGACGATTACAATTGATAAAAAGGCTATTACTATTGCGAGAAACATCTGAAAAACTTCAGATATTCCAGATCTCATCCCCTCCTCATCGTTTAACTTTTCATTCATATATACTAAGTATTATGGGTATTTGGATTTTAATGTTTCTGATGTCATGAGAGTTGCGATGTATTACAATAATAGCGATGTACGCATGGAAGAGATGCCATTACCTGAGGTGAGTAGTAAAGAGTTACTCGTAAAAGTGATATCAAGCGGAATCTGTGGAAGCGATGTTATGGAATGGTATCGCATAAAAAGAGCGCCTCTTGTCCTCGGTCATGAGATCACTGGCGAGGTGGTAAAGGTAGGTGAAGACGTAAAAACTTACTCAGAAGGTGATCGGGTCTTTGTTTCACACCACGTACCATGCAACAGATGCAGATATTGTCTCGACGGAAGATATACAGTCTGTGACACTTTACATACAACGAACTTTTATCCGGGAGGTTTCACTGAATACATACTTGTCCCCGAAATAAATGTGGATCGCGGAGTCTTTTTGTTACCTGAAGAGATATCGTTTGAAGATGGTACATTTATCGAGCCACTTGCATGTGTCCTTCATGCACAGAGGATGGTAAATTTAAGAGCTGGGCAGAGTGTGCTTGTTATTGGAAGTGGGATATCCGGTCTTCTGCACATAAGGCTTGCCAAGGCTCTGGGTGCAGCTCGAATTTTTGCAACTGATATCAGCGAATACCGACTCAATATGGCGAAGATATCGGGAGCACACGCATCGATGAACGCAGAGGAGGGCGTACCGGAACGTCTCAAGCAGTTGAATGATGGAAGACTTGTTGACCTTGTTATCGTCTGTACTGGTGCTACATCGGTAATTGATCAGGCATTGAAATCAGTTGACCGGGGAGGGACAATTCTATTTTTTGCTCCGTCAAAACCTGATGTGACTATACCCCTCCCATTAAACGACTTCTGGAGAAATGAGATCACAGTTACAACATCATACGCTGCAAGTCCTAGTGACATTATAACTTCTATTGGGCTTTTACAATCAAAGAGGGTGGAAGTAAGCGATCTCATCACCCACAGACTGAGCCTTTCAGAAGCAGGAGAAGGCTTCAAGCTTGTTGAGAGTGGAGGAGAATCCGTAAAGGTCATCATCGAACCACAGCGTTGAAGTCTATAAAAGAATATAAACTATAACAAAATTTACATTTCAATACCATAAACAGAAATATTGTGGTGATTTGCATGCCAGAGGAGGGAAAAAAGAGTATAGATCTGAGAAAGGAAGAATGGATAGCAAAACTAAAAAAAGAGGGCAGGTTGAGAGATCCCACAGAATCACACAGCATCTCTTTTAAGACTATGCAGCTCAAGATAAGAAGGGATATACTCGCATTTATTGGGGGTGGTAAGAGCATAAATGAGATAAAAGAGGCTTTTGGTCTAAATGACATGGATGCCAAGATTCATCTGGGAATGCTTGAAAACGCTCTTTACATCGAGAGATCAGAACAGGATGGTGTTGATCACTATTTTCTTACAATATTTGGCGAAGAGCATCTTGAGAATGTTGAGAAGATAAGATAATTCTGATATTTATTCCAAGGAATTGTCGTACTTTCTTGAAATTTCGGATAATTTTAAAATATGTTGAGTTGCTTAATGTAGAAAATGTGCATAATAAAGAGTCATATTATCGAGACGTTTTTACAAGTATCTTAGCCAAACGATCAACACTATGCAGAAATACTCTTAGAGGTGAAGTCTATGATGGATCTACCTAGCTTACGGCGTGAGACGAGATACGGAGTGCCTGCCGCCGATCTAATCTTGTTCAATAGACATTATGTCCTGGGGTATTCATATTATTTCAGACAGGCAAAATGGGCCTTGGAAATCGTCGATCCAGATAAAACAGACGTTAAAAGAGCTGATAATTTCCGTCCGGATTATAGAATTCCTGAGATGTTCAGAGCTGACTTGGCCGACTATAAAACCTCCGGATATGATCGCGGCCATCTTGTTGCAAGTGCTAATCAAAGGGAAACTGAAATCCAAAATAGCGAGACCTTTTTGCTTTCAAATATGTCCCCTCAGGATCCAAGGTTCAATCGTTACATCTGGAAACATCTTGAAGGGGCAGTCAGGCAATTGGATGCACAAGAAAGGATATTAGAGACATACGTTATTTGTGGCCCGATCTTCTATTTTGACACCGATGTGTCCGTGATCGGTGCAGAAGATGACAATGGGGTTACCCTGCCAATTCCGCACGCCTATTTCAAGTCAGTCCTTGCTGAGAATAACAAGGGAAAACTTCAGATGTGGTCTTTCATTCTCCCCAATGAATTCTCAGATAAACCTTTGAATGAGTTCTTGGTGCCAACAACTAAAGTGGAAAAGATGTCAGGTCTCCTCTTATGGGAGCGTCTTCTGGGTACAAAGATGAAACGTGAGAAAAACCGTGTTCGAAGAATATGGAAATTTGACTTATTTTAATTTTCAGGATAGATTATCTCCAAAAATCTGCTTCAGCTTCTTTCTGTTCCCTCTGAACTTATCCCAAAACTCTCAATATCGTCTTGATTGATACCAGATAGAGGGCAGCCATGAAACACACCTCAAAGCGTTGAATCTCTCAACCGAACACCTGCTCTTGTAGGCTTCGCAATCAAATCTTGTATTTCTACCACGTGTCCGCCTTTTGCTATTTCGTTTAATTTCATGAAGTCTCCTCAAATTATGATAATTTGTCATACGGATCATAAATGAAAATCTTTTGAAAAGGGTTCTTTTTCAAGAGAAAACATCTATCTTGGGTGCAAAGGGATCACTGTCTACAGATACGGATCAAAAAAGGAGCAGGTCTTGTACATAGGAGAGATGGTGGACTTAGAGTACGCTGGTGGATGTATATCAGGATCATGTTCGTTTGATTAATGTGTTTAATATGGCCACTCCTTAAGCGATGGATGAAGCGGCTTTTCATTCAGTAAATCTATTTTTGGGATTTTTAACTTGTATTTTGTGAGGACTTATTTGGTGACACTCCTTATGATATCAATTCAGAAGACCCAGGGTTCATCCATCCTTTCCATCAGGTTTTCACATTAACATCTAGCACTTAAGTCTACTGGTACTTCTTGTCCGCATCCGCTAGTGTGCCTTGATATGTGCAGTCGTTCATTTTAATTCATGGCACTCAATGGTAGTAGCCATCTTTTCAAGCCAAACGATGAGACTTTGGATCTCTTTTTCGTCATATCTTCTGTTTATTATGACTTTGAGTTCTCGGCCTGCCGGTTGAAAAAGCCCTGTGGCTTGTGCTTCTGTCCGGATTTCCTCAAGTAATGATTCTTCAACATTCAGTTTACTCAAAAGGCCACCTGCGCCACCAAAACCAGTATAGACAGATTGCTTAAATACTGATTGTGGTGGATACCCAAAACATATGGCAACATGTACACCATTTTTGTCTACATTCATAGAAAACCCTTTTGTCCCCCAACGAATCGGAAGCGATTTCGCTGTCGCGAACTTCAAAAGGTGGTCAAAAACCTCTTTGCCGTTTTTATCGAGGGATTCCATGAATGATTCTTGTGAGACAATTGGCAAGGCTCCGGATGATATTTGTTTTAATTTTTTGGGTTCTTTTCCTAAAACGATATCGTATGACAGAAGATGTTTGCCATCATTTGCTTGAAAATAAGAAAATTCAAGACATGTTACTTTCATGCCTTTTTTACGAAGGAAAGATGCTGTTTGTCGTATTTCTCCGGTGATCCGTTGTCCTACAAGTACAATACGTTGCTCCTTATTGAAAGAAACGGCTTCATCAGGAGTGAGTTCAAAGTATTCTCTGTGATAGCTGGCAAGATTTATTGATTCATCACTCACATAGTTCTTAAGTATTTCTTCAAGTTGATCGGTGTCAAGTTCCTCTGCAAAAGAAGCATATTCCAAAGCCTGAGCTAAAGTATCACGTGGTGTTCTGTCACGCTTTAGCTCAATAACAACGGTATCTCCCTCTCTATCAATTCCAAGTAGGTCAATTATGCTGCAGAGGTTTGTGGTAACTTGACGGCCAATAATTAGAAGTTTGCCATCTTCAAGGATATCATCGGAGTTACTTTCAAGCCAATTTTCCAAAACCGATTCTTCGTGATCGGTGTGGAAAAGAGTCTGAGAAAATTCTTCAAACTTACCGTCGTCTTTAATGTTGAATATTCTCATTTTTATCTCTCCTCTCGCCCAACTTATTTAAAATTCCCTTAATTACGTCTTTCAACTCAGGAGTATCAATTCTCGTAAATCCTTTGTAATCATTGTGATGTACTGATATAAACAATATTGTGGATCATCTCATACAGAGATTCAAATCTTCTCAAATACAGAAATGGCATAGAATGGCTCGTTAGATTCATCTTCTCCTCCAAATAAAGTAAAGTCCCTCATAGCGAGTCCTGATTCTTTTGTAAATGATTCGACAGTCCTCCTGACATCCCCTGACATATCAATTCCGAAGACCCAGGGTTCACCCATCCTTTCCATCAGGCTTATACTCCTTTTCAAGGTAGAAGAGCTTTCTCCTTTCACAAAAGCAGTTGAATAGAAGTC